>JAFSWK010000029.1 GCA_017444505.1 Rhodocyclaceae bacterium
AACGACCTCGTCGTCAACCCCATCAAAGGCAAGCAACTGACCAACATCCGCGCCTCTGGCACGGATGAGGCCGTGCGCCTGACCCCGCCGATTGAGCTTACGCTGGAATCGGCCATCGAATTTATCGCCGACGACGAACTGGTCGAAATCACTCCCAAATCCATCCGCCTGCGCAAACGCTTGCTGCTTGAACACGAACGCAAACGCGCCAGCCGCGCCAGCAGCTAACCCGCGCCGCGCGGTGCGCTTTCTCCGGAGATTTTTGCGATGAAAAAACGTGCGATTGTGCTCATGACCGTGCTGCTGGCCGCCTGCGGCGCAAAACAGGAAGCCGACGCCCCGCCCGCTGCCGAAAAGCCGCCCGCGCGCGAGCAGCAAGAAGGCGAGTTCACCATCCTGTGCAACGAGCAAATCCTGTTCGTTGACCGCAAAACAGGCCACGCGGTCATTGTCGACAATGAAGGGCAGATTCTGGGCGAAGAACAACTGCGCTTTGAGAGCGAAGACGGCATCCGCTACCTGCGCTGCGGCGACAAGCTCTATCTGGCGGAATAAAAAACACACACGCACCGCATGGAAAGTTTCGACCCCATCTTCTTTGCCGTGATACCGGCGGGCGCGGGCATGGTGAGCAGCTGGTGCGACATGCGCGCGGACATGCGCCCCGGAGCAGAAGGCAAAACCTTGTACCGCGTCGCGGCAACCCTCTGCGGGTTGGCCACCGTCGCCACGTCGGTGATGATTTTCGTGCCCGCGTTTTCTCTTTCTGAAGTGATGCTGATTGCGTTTTGCGCCGTATATACGTGGCAACTGGCTTTGCTGGCGGCCAGCAGTGCTTGCAAAGCGCGCCTGGGTGCGCAGCTCAAACGCTTTGGCGACATCCGCTTTTTCCAGCAAGGCCAAACCATACGCGCCGCGCAAGATGCGGCACTGCGGCAAGGCTGGCATCCGCGCGGCTGGCTGCCGTTCTATCACCCCTGGCGACAATACCGGCGCAAAACCATCACGCGCAGCGAATTTGCCACCGCCTGCCTTGCCCATGCCGCGCTCATCACGCTGGCGCTCTGGCTGCCGATTGAAGTCGACCGCGTCGGCATGGCGGCTTGTTATTTTCTGATTGCCAACGGCTTTTTTCTCAGCGCCAACACGCTGGGCAAGGATGGCCCCGACACAGCGCAGGCATCGCGCAAGCGCACGCTCTACGCCACGAGCAGTTTGCTCTTCAGCGTCTATTTCATCGCGCTGGGCGCGCTGAACACCTATCTTGCCACCCTCACCGAAGCATTTTTTGCCGACTTGCTGGCAGATTTGCAAGAAGAAGGCATTTCACGGCAAGCCCTGCGGGAACTGTATTTCCTGCCCGACATCGGCCTGCCGGCCATCGCTGCCGCGCTGTGCTGCATTCCCTTTTTCGCCTTGCGCATCTTCCACGAATGCCGGCGCACGCAAACCGTGCAACAAGCGCGCACGCTCACCCTGCAACTGCTGCGCACCCTGCTCTGGGTCGCGCTGGCCATTAGCGCCGCCTGGGGGCAATTTCTCTTTCTCTACCCGCACACCCGCGCGCTGGAACTGCTGCTCATCAGCGCCGCCATCCTCTTCCACGCGCAGCGCAAACTGGCCTTTTTCCTCGTCTTTCAACACCTTCGCCCGCTGTGGCAAGACCGCCGCGCGTGGCGCACGGCGTATTTGCGCGCCCGCGCATCCTGGCTGCCGGAAGGCGTGATGGCATTGCTGGCCGTCGCGCCCTTCCTGCGCTTTTTGGCGCACAGCGCCGCACCCGACCCGCTGGAAATCGAAAGCGTTGCCGCCAACGCCAACCTTGCGCTGTGTATCTGCCTCGTCCTGCCGCTGGCGCTGCGGCTGGGGCGGCGCGCGATGCGGCGGTGAAGGCAAGCGAAGCGCATCAAACGCTACTGTGCCCAGTTTTCCAGCACCAACCCCGGCACGCGCCCATATTCGCGCGTGTTGTTGGTCACGCAGATGCAGTTTTCGGTGATGGCGTGGGCGGCGATTGTGACATCGTTGATGCCGATTGGTTCGCCCTTCTTGCGCAATTCATACTGGATTTCCGCCGCCCGCTCGACCACGGCGGCATTCACCGGAAGCACGCCATCGACACAGTTGGCAAGAAATGTATCCAGCGCGTCCAGCCAGCGTTTCGGCGTCTTTGGCATTTTCGCGCCAAACAGCAACTCAGAATAGGTCGTGGCAGAAATCACGATTTTCGACCCGGCGCGCAACTCTTCCAAGAGCCTGCGGTGCACAGCCGCCTCTTTTCGCATGATGTACGAACAGATGTCTGTGTCCAGCATGTACGTTCTCATTGGTCGCCACCCGAACCATGGCGCATTGCGTCGATGAATTTCTGCGGGTTCGCAACAGGTTCCGTACACGGTTCAAAATCGGGGCACGGCTCCATTTGCGCAATCGCTTTCAATCGCGCTTCCAGCAAATGATCCTTGACCGGCTGGAGCATCACCGTATTCCCGACCCTGGAAATTTCAACCTTGTCCACGCCCTCAAATGCCAAAGCTTTCGGGATGCACACGGATTGGTTTGAGCGGTTCCTGTGCAAGGTTGCAATGTAGGTAGCACTCATGGCGTAGTCCTCCTGCCGTAAAAGATGCGAAGATGATGGCACAAACAGGCATCGCGAACAAGGAACGGCAAAACGGCCAGAAGGCTTGCAGAGCAAGGCTTTCCGCCGTTTTCTTGCCTGCTGCGGAGGATGCTCTGTCTGACCTCGTGCAAACACTGAAAACAGGAGAAACCCTCATGAAAACGCTCTTTTCCCTGCTTGCCGCCTGCGCGCTGGCGCTGGCCTGTGCGGGCTGCGGCAAAAGCGCGCCGAGCGCCGATGTTGCCGAAGAATCGCACGACACGCCACTGATTCGCGCGGCGGAAAAGGGCGATGTGGGCGAAGTGCGCCGCCTGCTGGATGCGGGCGAAAACGTCAACGCTTATGACGGTCTGGGTCTGGTCACGCCGCTGATGATGGCTGCGGACAAAGGCCACGTTGAGGTGGTGCGTCTGCTGCTGGACAGAAAGGCGGACGTCAACGCACGCGATGGCGCAGAAGGGCTGACGGCGCTCGATTACGCCGAAGTAGGCGAACACCCGAACCCCGCCGTCATCAACATGCTGAGCGCCGCCGGTGGCCGTCACGGTGCGGTGCTGGACGAAGTGGAAGCAGAGCGCGCGCAAAGCGACGAGGAATAACACAATGCCCCTGAACGAGCTTGCTGCTGCCTTCTCGCTGTTGCTGGCGCTGCTGGCGCTGGTTATGGTGCCGATACTGGATCTGCACGCCGACGCCAAACCGGGCAAACAGCGGCGCTGGATGTACGTGGTTTCTGCCGCGCTGTCGTTTGCCGCTTTGCTGCCCTCGGCGCTGTGGCTTTTCCTGCGGGAGCCGATGAGCGGCGCATTTTTGTGCGCCCTGTACGCTTTCTACGGCGCCTGCGCGCTGTGCAAGGCGCGCAAGGGCGCACAGATTAAAAGAATGGGCGAAGTGCTCGGGCTGGTCTCGCACGGTTTGCGCGGACGCAAAAAACCGTCCCCGCAATCCCTGCATCCGCGCCACTGGCTGCCGGTCTATCAACCGTGGGCGCTGTACCGTGCCGGTGAAATTTCGCGCTTTGCATGGGCTACGGCGCTGGCCGCGTATGTCCATCTGGCGCTCATGGCGTGGCTTGCTTCCTCGCCTCACGAAGATACGGGGCCGGCGATTTTTTTCACCCTTCTCTGCATGGCCTTCTCGCTGGATTTTCTGGACGACGTTCTGCTTCCTGCCTCTTGCGGCGCGCGCCAGGCTGCGGCGCGCATCCCCGCCAAACGGCTGAGCTGCGCGCTGAGGGGGATGCTGATGTGCATCATGTTTTGCGCGCGTGGTTGGGAATATCTGGACGTATCCAGCGCGGCGGCGGGCATGACCTGCGGCCTGTTTTTCCTCACCCGCATCGTGCACAGCCGCGCCGCGCTGATGCGCACGCCTTCGGGACGCACGCAGTGGCACGCCTTTTTTGGCGCGCTCCTGTGCGGCACAGCCTTTTGCCTGATGGCGACGACGCATTTCTTTCTCCCGCCTGCGCCGCACCTGGGTGCCCCGCCGGTGCAGCCGCTGGAATTTTTGCTGATGGCCTTTTGCCTGTTCGGGTATCCGCTGCGCAAGCTGGCGTTTTTCCTGCTCTTTCAGAGTCTGGAACCGCTCTGGCTGCGCGGGCGCAATCGCCAAAGTTTCCGCGCCGCGTATCTGCGCGTGCGTGCGCTGTGGTGGTTTGAAGGCATCATGGCCGTGCTGGCCACTGGCGCGCTGGTGCGCGCCGCGCTCGCCGATGTCGCCGTACTCGCCGCGCTCCATCTCGCCCTCTTCGCTGTTTTAATGGTGCCGCTGGCGCTGCGGCTGGGGCAGCGAGGGCGGCGCGTGTAACGTTTTCTCACACTCCGCGCGCCACCGGCGGGTGCGGGCGAGGCCGCGCACGGCGCAATTTAGTAGAATCCACGCCGACACGCTTCGCTTCCGCCCTCATGCCGCAACTTGACCACCGCTCTCGCGTCCTGCTCAAAACGCTCGTTGAACGCTACATCGCCGAAGGCCAGCCGGTTGGCTCGCGGGCGTTGTCGCGCCAGAGCGGGCTGGAACTGTCGCCCGCGACGGTGCGCAACGTCATGAGCGATCTGGAAGAACTCGGTCTAATCAGCAGCCCGCACACTTCCGCCGGGCGCGTGCCCACCGCGCAGGGCTATCGCTTTTTCGTCGATTCGCTGCTGACCATTGAACCGCTGGCGCAGGTGGAAGTGCGCGAACTGGCCGGACGGCTGCCTTCCGACCAATCGCCGCAGCGCATTTTGTCTGCCGCCTCGCATCTGCTCTCGGGGCTGACGCACTTTGCCGGTATCGTCGTCGCCCCGCATTCGCACGCCGAGCGCATCCGGCAAATCGAATTTGTCCGCCTCTCGGACACGCGCATCCTGCTGATTCTGGTGACCAGCACGGGGGACGTGCAAAACCGCATTCTGTCCACCAGCCACCCGTACAGCGCCAGCGAACTGGTCGAAGCGGCCAATTACCTCACCGCGCATTTTGCCGGCTGTGCGCTGGCCGAAATGCGCCAGCGGCTCAACGATGAATTGCAGGCGCTGAAAAGCGAACTGTCCGAACTCATGGCCGCAGCCATCGAAGCCAGCGATGACGTGCTGCGCGAGCGCAGCGAGCAATACGTGCTCTCGGGCGAGACCAATCTGCTGGAAGTGGCCGATTTTTCGTCGAACATGACGCAGTTGCGCGAACTCTTCCGCCTCTTCGAGCAAAAGACCGGCCTCATGCAGTTGCTCAACCTCACCGACCAGGCGCAGGGCGTACAGATTTTCATCGGCAACGAATCGGGTCTGGCCGAACTGGACGGGTGCAGCCTGATTACCGCCGGTTATGAAATTGACGGGCAAGTGGTCGGCTCGGTGGGCGTCATCGGCCCCACGCGCATGGCCTACGAGCAAGTCATTCCGATTGTCGACATCACCGCCCGCCTGTTGAGCAGCGCCCTTTCTTCCCCTCACTGATTCTGTTCCATGTCTTCGCGTTACTGGCCTGAACCTTCCACGCTGCCCGACGCCCACCGCACCGCCGTTGTGCTGGTCGGTCTGGGCACGCCGGTTGCCCCCGATGCCGCCTCCGTGCGCCGCTATCTGGCCGAGTTTTTGAACGACCCGCGCATCGTCGAATGGCCGCGCTGGCTATGGAAACCGATTTTGCACGGCATCGTGCTGCGCACCCGTCCGGCGCGTTCGGCGCAAAAATACGCCCAGGTCTGGACGCCCGAAGGCTCGCCGCTGGCCGTGCACACCGCGCGCCAAAGCACGCTGCTCGCGGGTCATTTCATCTGGCAGGGCAAGGCGCATATTGAATGTTTCCACGCCATGCGCTACGGCCAGCCGGCGCTGGCTGCCACCTTGCAAAAAATCAAGATGCGCGGCTTTGCCCGTTTGCTCATCGTGCCGATGTTCCCGCAATATTCGGCCACCACCACGGCCAGCATCATGGATGAAGTCGCCCGCTGTATGCGGCACTGGCGCAACCTGCCCGAATTGCGCTTCATCCGCAGCTTTGCCACCGACGAAGGCTATCTGGACGCGCTGGAAGCCAACATCCGCAAACACTGGCAACGCAACGGCGGCCCGGCCAAGCAAATCCTGTTCAGCTTTCACGGCATTCCCGAAGCCTGCGTCAAGGCGGGCGACCCGTACCCGCAGGAATGCCGCGCCACCGCCGAGGCGCTGGCCAGACGCCTCGGCATTGCCACAAAACGCTGGCAGCTCACCTTTCAATCCCGTTTCGGGCGCGCACAATGGCTCACGCCTTACACCCAGCCAACGCTGGTGGCGATGGCCAAGGAAGGCGACAAAAGCGTGGACGTCGTCTGCCCCGGCTTTCTTGCCGACTGTCTGGAAACGCTGGAAGAAATCGCCATCACCGCCAAAGCCGCCTTTCTCGACGCCGGCGGCGAGACCTTCAACTTCATCCCCTGCCTGAACGAGCGCGACGACTGGATGGCCGCGCTCGCCCGCCTCACGCTTGCCCATCTGGGCGACTGGGTCAATGCCGCAGAACGCCCTGTCCGCGACTGACGCCGACGCGCTCGCCCGCGCCTGCGCGCTGCTGGCCGCAGGCGAGCTGGTCGCCGTGCCCACGGAAACCGTCTACGGGCTGGCGGCGGATGCCCGCAACGCCGAAGCGCTGGCGCGCCTGTTCGCCCTCAAGGCGCGACCGGCCAACCGTCCGTTCAGCCTGCTGCTGCCCGATGCCGGAATGCTGCCCGCGCTGGCCGCAGACCTCACGGACGCCGCGCGCACGCTGGCGCACGCCTGCTGGCCGGGGCCGCTCACATTGATTGTGCGCGCCCGTGCCGACACCCGCCTGGGCATTGTCCCCGCGCCCGCCACGCTCGGCCTGCGCGTGCCCGACCACCCGCTCACCCTCGCCCTGCTGCGCCGCTACGG
>JAFSWK010000030.1 GCA_017444505.1 Rhodocyclaceae bacterium
AACATTTGCAGACGGGGGCGACGGTGATTTATGAATCTACGGTCTATCCGGGTGCGACCGAAGAAATCTGCATTCCCGTACTGGAAGAGGCTTCGGGCAAACGCTGGCGGCGGGATTTTTTCGTCGGCTATTCGCCTGAGCGCATCAACCCGGGCGACCGCACGCGCACGCTGGCCGATGTGGTCAAGGTGGTCTCGGGCGACAGCGCCGAGACGCTGGCGCGCGTGGCTGCGCTCTATCGGCGCATCGTCACGGCGGGCGTGCATGAGGCGAGCAGCATCAAGGTGGCGGAAGCGGCGAAGGTCATCGAAAACACGCAGCGCGATTTGAACATTGCGCTGATGAACGAGCTGGCGCTGATTTTCCATCGCCTCGGCATTGATACCGAAGAAGTATTGAAGACGGCGGGCACGAAGTGGAATTTCCTGCCTTTCCGCCCCGGGCTGGTGGGCGGGCACTGCATTGGCGTCGACCCGTATTACCTCACGCACAAGGCGCAGATGCTGGGCTATCACCCCGAAGTCATCCTCGCCGGACGGCGCATCAACGATGGCATGGGCAAATTCGTTGCGGAAGCAACGGTGAAGGAACTCATCCGCGCCGGTCATGCCATCAAGGGCTGCGAGGTGATTGTGCTCGGCCTCACGTTCAAGGAAAACTGTCCGGACTTGCGCAACAGCCGCGTGCTGGATGTCATCCGCGAGCTGGAAAGCTACGGCTGCCGCGTGCATGTGCACGACCCGGTGGCGGATGCGGCAGAGGCGCGCATGGAAACCGGCATTGCGCTGGCCGACTGGCAGGCGCTGCCTGCGCGCGCGGCGGCGATTGTCGCCGCCGTCTCGCATCAGGCGTTTCTGGAACGTCCGGTTGCGGACTATCTCGCCCGCCTCGCGCCCGAGGGCGTTTTTGTGGACGTGAAATCGGCCTTTGACGCTGCTGCCCTGCGCGCGGGCGGCGCGCGCCTGTGGCGGCTCTGAAAGCGGCGCGCTTTGCCTGCCGTCCACCGCATCAGCGCCCCGCGCCTCTGCTATCATTCCGCTTTCCCCGAAAGCGTTTCAGCCATGACCAAATTTGTTTTCGTGACCGGCGGTGTGGTTTCTTCCCTGGGCAAAGGCATTGCTGCCGCCTCGCTGGGGGCGATTCTCGAATCGCGCGGCCTGCGCGTCACCCATCTCAAGCTCGACCCGTACATCAACGTTGACCCCGGCACGATGAGTCCGTTCCAGCACGGCGAAGTCTTCGTCACCGAAGACGGCGCCGAAACCGACCTGGATCTGGGGCACTACGAGCGTTTCACCAGCGCCCGCATGAGCCGGAACAACAACTTCACCAGCGGGCAGATTTACGAGGCCGTCATCAAGAAAGAGCGCCGTGGCGAATATCTGGGCAAGACGGTGCAGGTCATCCCGCACATTACCGACGAAATCAAGGCGGCCATCGCGCGCGGCGCGCAGGGCGCGGATGTCGCCATCGTCGAAATCGGCGGCACCGTGGGCGACATCGAATCGCTGCCCTTTCTGGAAGCCATACGCCAGATGCGCATCGAATCGGGGCACGGCAATACCTGCTTCATCCATCTCACGCTGCTGCCCTACATTCCCACGGCGGGCGAACTCAAAACCAAGCCCACGCAGCATTCGGTGAAAGAGCTGCGTGAAATCGGCATCCAGCCGGACATTCTGCTGTGCCGCGCTGACCGCCCGATTCCGCCCGACGAGCGCAAGAAAATCGCGCTCTTTTGCAACGTCATGCCCGAAGCGGTCATCGAATGTCTGGACGCCGATTCCATCTACAAAATCCCCGCCGCGCTGCACGCACAGATGCTTGACGAAATCGTCTGCCACCGTCTGGCCATCCTCGCCCGCGCCGCTGATTTGAGCGTCTGGAAAAACCTCGTCGACGCGCTGGAACACCCCGAACACAGCGTCGACATCGCCTTTGTCGGCAAATATGTTGATTTGACCGAATCCTACAAATCGCTGATCGAGGCCATGTGCCACGCCGGTATCCAGACGCGCACCAAGGTCAACATTCACTATCTTGATTCCGAAACGCTGGAAGGCGAAGGCGGGCTGGATGCCTTGCAGAACATGCACGCCATTCTGGTGCCCGGCGGCTTTGGCAAGCGCGGCACGGAAGGCAAAATCCGCGCCATCGAATACGCCCGCACGCACAAGGTGCCCTATCTGGGCATTTGTCTGGGGATGCAACTGGCCGTGGTCGAATTTGCCCGCCACGTCGCGGGCATGAAAGACGCCCACTCCACCGAATTTGACGACGCCACCCAACACCCCGTCATCGCCCTGATTACCGAATGGCAAGACCGCGATGGCTCCATCGCCACGCGCGATGCCGATTCCGACCTCGGCGGCACGATGCGTCTGGGCGGTCAAATCTGCCATCTGGCGGAAGATTCGCGTGTGCGCAAAATTTACGGGCAGAGCGAAATCGTCGAACGCCACCGCCACCGCTACGAAGTCAACGCCCGCCTGCTCGATGAACTGCAAGCCAAGGGGCTGAAAATCGCCGGACGCGCGCAAGGCACGGAACTGGTCGAAGTCATCGAATTGCCCGACCATCCCTGGTTCGTCGCCTGTCAGTTCCACCCTGAATTTACTTCCAACCCGCGCCGGGGCCACCCGCTGTTTACCGCCTTCGTTCAGGCAGCACTTGCCCAGCGCGCCCTTTGCGGAGAAGACGCGGAATGAAACTGTGCGGTTTTGACGTCGGCCTGCAACAGCCGTTTTTCCTCATCGCCGGCCCCTGCGTGATTGAATCGCGCCAGCTTGCCTTTGACACCGCCGGTGCGCTCAAAGAAATCGCCGCCGAACTGGGCATTCCCTTTATCTACAAATCGTCTTACGACAAGGCCAACCGCAGCTCGCTCAAATCGTACCGCGGCCCCGGCAGGGACAAAGGGCTGGAAATTCTCGCCGACGTGCGCCGCGAACTGAACGTGCCCGTGCTCACCGACGTGCATACCGAGCAAGAAGTCGCCGCCGCCGCCGCAGTCGTCGACGTACTGCAAACCCCCGCCTTCCTCTGCCGCCAGACCGATTTCATTCAGGCCGTGGCCGCCTCGGGCAAACCCGTCAACATCAAGAAAGGCCAGTTTCTCGCCCCCGGCGACATGGTACACGTCGTCGCCAAGGCGGTTGAAGCAGCAGGGGGGCAAGACAGCATCCTGGTCTGCGAACGTGGCGCCAGCTTTGGCTATAACAACCTCGTCTCCGACATGCGCAGCCTGGCCATTTTGCGTCAGACCGGCTGCCCCGTCGTCTTTGACGCCACGCATTCCGTGCAGCTTCCCGGCGGTCAGGGCAGTTCTTCGGGCGGGCAGCGCGAATTTGTCCCCGTGCTTGCCCGCGCCGCAGTCGCCGCAGGCATTTCTGGTCTTTTCATGGAAACCCACCCGCAGCCCGAAAAGGCACTCTCCGACGGCCCCAACGCCTGGCCGCTGGACAAAATGCGCGCCCTGCTCACCGTGCTGCGCGAACTCGATGCCGTCGTCAAACAGCACGGTTTTACCGAAACTGCCTGACGTTTTTCATTTTCTCTTCACACAAAGGATCGCACCACCATGAGCGCCATCATTGATGTCATCGCCCGCGAAATTCTTGATTCTCGCGGCAATCCCACGGTCGAAGCCGACGTTCTGCTGGAATCCGGCTCCATGGGGCGTGCCGCTGTGCCCAGCGGCGCATCCACCGGCTCGCGCGAAGCCATTGAACTGCGCGACGGCGACAAGGGTCGCTATCTGGGCAAAGGCGTCACGAAAGCAGTGGAAAACGTCAACACCGAAATTTCCGAAGCCCTGATTGGTCTGGACGCCGAAGAGCAAACCTTCATCGACCAGACACTGATTGAACTCGACGGCACCGACAACAAATCGCGCCTCGGCGCCAACGCAACGCTGGCCGTCTCCATGGCCGTGGCGCGCGCCGCCGCCGACGAAGCCGGACTGCCGCTGTACCGCTATTTTGGCGGCGCAGGGCCGATGTCCATGCCCGTGCCGATGATGAACGTCATCAACGGCGGCGCGCACGCCAACAACAGTCTGGACATTCAAGAATGCATGATCATGCCGGTAGGCATGGACAGTTTCCGCGAAGCCCTGCGCGCCGGTGCGGAAATTTTCCATCACCTCAAAAAAATCACCGACTCGCGCGGCTATCCCACCACCGTGGGCGATGAAGGCGGCTTCGCGCCCAATGTTTCCGGCACCGAAGACGCCCTGAACCTGATTCAGGAAGCCATCTCCGCCGCCGGATACGAACCGGGCAAAGACGTGCTGCTGGCGCTGGACTGCGCCGCATCCGAATTCCATCAGGACGGCAAATACGTGCTCTCCGGCGAAGACAAGATTCTCGACGCCTCCGGCTTTGCCGACTATCTTGCCGGCCTGGTCGACCGCTTCCCCATCATCTCCATCGAAGACGGCATGGCCGAAGGCGACTGGGACGGCTGGAAAATCCTCACCGAACGGCTGGGCAAACGCATCCAGCTCGTCGGTGATGACCTCTTCGTCACCAACACCCGCATTCTGGAACAAGGCATTGCGCAAGGCGTAGCCAACTCCATCCTGATCAAAATCAACCAGATTGGCACGCTCACCGAAACCTTCGCCGCCGTCGAAATGGCCAAGCGCGCGGGCTACACCGCCGTCATCTCCCACCGCTCGGGCGAGACCGAAGACAGCACCATTGCCGACATTGCCGTCGGCCTGAACGCCATGCAAATCAAGACCGGCTCGCTGAGCCGCTCGGACCGCATCGCCAAATACAATCAACTGCTGCGCATTGAAGAAGAACTGCCGCGCGCCCTCTACCCGGGTCGCAAAGCGTTCTACAACCTCAAAACCGTCCGCTGACGAACGCGCCGCGCCCGCCCGCATTGTGCAAGCGCGGGCGGCGCGGCGTTCATAAAAAAATCCCACTGTTTTCACCCCATGCGCCGCTGGATCATCCCCCTCGCCCTGATCCTTCTCATCGCCCTCATCCAGCGCCCGCTCTGGTTCAGTCGGGGCGGCTGGTTCCGCGTCGACGAACTGCAACAGCAACTGGACGCCCAACAAGAAAAAAACCGCGCCCTT
>JAFSWK010000031.1 GCA_017444505.1 Rhodocyclaceae bacterium
GTTCATCGGCGCGGTGACCTTCACCGGCTCGGTGGTGGCCTTCGGCAAACTGCGCGGTCTGCTCTCGTCCAAGCCGCTGATGCTGCCGCATCGCCACAAGCTGAATCTTGCCGCGCTGGTGGTCTCATTCGTGCTGATGCTCGTCTTCGTCATCGGCGGGGGCGAATCGCCGTTCGCGCTGGCGCTGATGACCTGCATCGCGCTGGCCTTTGGCTGGCACCTGGTCGCCTCCATCGGCGGCGCCGACATGCCGGTGGTCATCTCCATGCTCAATTCCTACTCCGGCTGGGCGGCAGCGGCTGCCGGTTTCATGCTGGACAATGACTTGCTGATCGTCACCGGCGCGCTGGTCGGTTCCAGCGGCGCGATTCTTTCCTACATCATGTGCAAGGGCATGAACCGCTCGTTCATTGCCGTCATCGCAGGCGGTTTCGGCACCGACGGCACTGCCACCGCGAAGGAAGAAGAAACCGGCGAATACCGCGAAATGACGCCCGAAGATGTCGCCGAACTGCTGAAAAATTCCAGCTCGGTCATCATCACCCCGGGCTACGGCATGGCGGTGGCGCACGCGCAGCATCCGGTGGCCGAAATCACCGCCGAGCTGCGCCAGCGTGGCATCAACGTGCGCTTTGGCATCCATCCGGTGGCCGGTCGCCTGCCCGGTCACATGAACGTGTTGCTGGCCGAAGCGCGCGTGCCCTATGACATTGTGCTGGAAATGGACGAAATCAACGAAGATTTCGCCGACACCGACACCGTACTCGTCATCGGCGCCAACGACACCGTCAACCCCGCTGCGGCGGAAGACCCGTCCAGCCCCATCGCCGGGATGCCGGTGCTGGAAGTGTGGAAGGCGCAAAACGTCGTGGTCTTCAAGCGTTCCATGAACGCGGGCTACGCCGGTGTGGCCAACCCGCTGTTCTTCCGCGAAAACGCCAGCATGTGCTTTGGCGATGCGCGCACTACGATGGAGAACATCCTCAAGGCGCTGTAAGCACAACGCAAGCGACCCGCAAAACAAAAAACCGGCGAATCCTCTCGCCGGTTTTTCTTTTGTGCAACAAGGCAGCGCGCGCCTTAGAGCAGCACGCAATAGCACCACAGCGTCAGCAGCGTGATGCAAAACGCATTCACCACGGCGCCCGCCCTCATCATGTCGCGCTGACGGATGTAGCCGGTGCCAAAGACGATGGCGTTCGGCGGCGTGGCCACCGGCAGCATGAAGGCGCAGGAAGCCCCCACGCCAATCGCCAGCACCAGCGCCGTCTCCGATATGCCCATCTGGTACGCAACAGCAGCAAACACAGGCACCAGCAGCGCCGCCGTGGCGGTGTTGCTGGCAAACTCGGTGAGCGCGGCGATAAATACCACTCCGCCGAAAATAACCAGCAGCGGATGCGCGCCGCCCAGCAAGGCGGCCACCTGCTCACCCAGCACGCTGGCGGCTCCGGAAATTTTCAGCAAATCCGACAAGGTCAGCCCGCCACCAAACAAAAACAGCACGCCCCAGTCGGTGTTCGCCGCTATCTGCCGCCACGACACCAGCCGCAGAATGGCAATGGCTGCCACCGCTGCCAGCGCGATGAAGGAATCTCGCGAACGAATGCCCAGCGCCTGTTCAATGTGGTCGCCCAAAATCCAGGCCAGCGCGGTGGCTGCAAAAACCAGCATGGTCAGCACGCGCTCGCGCGTCCAGGGGATACACTCGTGCCGCAGCTCAACGCGCCGGTTCAACTGCGGACGCAGCACCAGCCACAGCGCCATTATCATCAGCGGCAGCAAGACCAGCACCAGCGGCAGGCCAAACATCATCCAGTCGGCAAAATCCAGATTCAGCGCCTTGGCGGCAATTGCGTTCGGCGGCGAGCCGACCAGCGTGCCCAGTCCGCCAATATTGGCTGCGTAGGCGATGCCCAGCAGCACAAAGACGAAGGTGTGGCGCTCTTGCCGACTATCCAGCTCGCCCAGCAGCGCCAAGGCCAGCGGCAGCATCATCGCGGTCGTGGCGGTGTTGCTCATCCACATCGAAAGCAGGGCTGTGACCACAAACAACAGCAGAGCCGATACGCCCAGGTGCGCATCGGCAAGCGACAGCAGCCAGGCGGCAATCTTGCGATCCAGTTTCTGCACGCGCAGCGCTGTTGCCAACGCGAAACCGCCGAAAAACAGAAAAATGATGGGATCCGCAAAATTCACCAGCGCGGTCTGCGTATCCAGCCCGGGAAAACCGATGGCCAGCGCCAGCACCGGAATCAGAATCGCGGTGATGGTGACGTGAATCGCCTCCGTGAGCCACAGCACGGCGACAAACAACAACAGCGCCAGGCCTTTGCGCGGCGCTTCATCAAAAGGCAACAGATGGTAGAGAAGCACGCTGGCCAACAAGGCCAGCAACACAATCGACCAGGAACGACGCGCCGATACATTGGCGCATTCCATTTCATCCGCAGCCAGTTCAATCACGCCCCCAGAATTCGTCGACACAGGTTCCATTGGGTCGATTGTGGCGCACACCCGCTCAGCACACAGCTCAGGCGCGGCGCCCTGCCTCCAGCAAAAAACGCGCCGACACGCAAAGAAAGGCGCGTCAACGTACAAAAGCCGGCGAAGCGCGCGGCTTCGCCGGTGCGGTTAAAAAATCTTCAGCGCAAACGAGGTGCGCGAACAGGCCTCAGGCGCGCTCTTCGCGCTCGCGCCGTCTGGCGGCAGCGGCGTCTTTGTCCATGTTCTGGGAAATAAAGCGGGTCAGATAGACGCCCATCACAATCACGAAGCCGATCGTAAACAGGCTCAGCAGGCCAATGTCGCTCATCAAAAGGTCAACCATTTGGTGTATCTCCTAATGCACAGGTTGGATGTTACGGAAGCAGAGTCACCGTTGCTTCCTCTGCCTCTGCCGGGAAAGAAATTGTCCCTTGTAGCCGCCAGGCCCGGGATTCGTCTTCTAGCAGCAACAGCCGACGGCCATTGCCAAAAGCCTGCGTGGTGCGCGCCTTGTATTCACCGGCTTGCCCGGTGGGCATCAGCACCAGCGCCTGATCAAGCTGCTCATGCGCCGGCTGCTGCACAGTCAGCATCAGCATCGGCGGCATCGCCATATCCGACGCGCCTTTCAGGTACAGCGTCACCCCCATGGCATCTTCATCGGGCTGCAAGGTGGCGCTCAACTGCAATTGCCGCGCTGCCTGCGTGCGCGAATCATCCACTTCATAACCTTGGCCGACCTTCGCGCGATGCACGTCTTCGCTCTTGACCATGCCGTCAAACGAAACAACGGCCAGCCATAGCGTAATCATCCCCGCCACCACTGCGGTAGCCGGCAAGGCAATGAGAATCCACGGCCAAGGGTGCTTGTACCAGGGTTTGTTTTCGGGGGCAGCAGTCGTGCGTTCCATGGTCAGAATCAAAACAGAAATCAGCGCAGACGCGGCAGCATGAAGGTGGATTTTTCAATGCGATGCGAAGGCGAGGGGTCGCCGGGCTGGGTTTCCAGATGGAACTGAATCGGGTTCGCACCCGGCTCGCCCGATTCCATCGGCGCCTGCACATCGACCGTGACCGCCTCACGGGTGCCGCCCGGCACGGTCACAACACGTTCCTGCTCGTTGCTGATGGTCAAACCATCCAGCCCGGTGACGGTGATGCGCAAGGTGCGCGGCTCTTCCAGCAGGTTGATGATTTGCAACCGATAGACGTTTTCAATGCGCCCACCTGCCACTTCGCGCTCGCGGGCGATGCGATCCGGCAGCACATCCATGCGCAAGGTCGGACGCAAAGCCAGCCCGGCAAGCAACACAGTAATCACCAGCACCAGGATGGCACTGTAAATCAGGGTGCGCGGGCGCGCGACGTGACGGAGAATTTCCTGCCGCGACCAGTGCTGCTTCATGGCATTTTCGGTGGTGTAGCGAATCAGGCCACGCGGTTTCTTGATGCGATCCATCACTGCATCACAGGCATCGACACAGGCCGCACAGCCAATACATTCGTATTGCAGGCCATTGCGAATATCAATGCCCGTGGGGCACGCCTGCACGCAAATCAGGCAGTCGATACAGTCGCCCTTTTTGCTAGCATCGTCCGTTTTGCGCCGCGCCGCACCACGCGGCTCGCCCCGTTCGCTATCGTAGGTGATGATCATGGTATCGGAATCGAACATCACACTCTGAAAGCGCGCATAGGGACACATGTATTTGCAAACCTGCTCGCGCAACACGGCAGCAAGGACGTAGGTGAAGGCGGCGTAGAACAGAATCCAGAAACTTTCCCAAGGGCCGAAACTGAAGGTGGCCAATTCGGCAAACAGGGTTTTCAGCGGCGTGAAATAGGCCACAAAAGTAAAGCCCGTCCACAGCGCCACCAACCACCAGACGAGATACTTCGTGCCACGAATCGAGATTTCCGCCCATCCCACGGCGCAGCATCCAGTTTGCGCCGCTTGTTGTGGTCACCTTCAATTTTTTCTTCCAGCCACATGAAGATTTCGGTATAGACCGTCTGCGGACAGGCATAACCGCACCACAGACGCCCCGCAATGGCCGTAAAAAAGAACAGCGAATAGGCCGAAATGATGAGAATCAGGGAGAGATAAATGACATCCTGCGGCCAGAACACCCAGCCGAAGATGTAAAACTTGCGCTCCACCAGATGAAACAGCACCGCCTGACGGCCATCCCACTGCACCCAGGGCAGTCCATAAAAAAGCAGCTGGGTCACCCAGACCAATATCCAGCGCCAGGTCGCAAAGCGTCCCGTGACAGAACGGACATGGAGCTTGCGGGTTTTGCTGTACAGCTCTTGCGTGTTTTCAGCTGCGGCTGCCGGCTGGGAAGCAGACGTATTGCTCTCGGAATCGGCGGATGACACGGTTTTGTTCCTTTTTCTGAATGCTGAATATCCTGCATCAAACAGCGCTGACTGCGCCGAAGACGGTAGCCCAGTTTACCCCTTTTCAGGCTGCGCGCACATAAGAAAAGCGGGCGAGGCATGTGCACAAAAGCACGTCCTCGCCCGACCATTTCGTCAAGCTGCGATTATTTGTTGCTCAGCCCCCAGACATAGGCCGCCAGCAGACGAACCTTGTCTTCGCCCAGGAAGTCGCCAAAGCCCGGCATGCGGTTGTTGCGACCTTCGCGGACGTTTTTCTCAATCTGCGCCTGCGAAGAGCTGACCAGCCAGATGTTGTCGGTCAAGTTCGGCGCGCCAAGCAGCGGCTGACCGCGCCCATCCGGGCCGTGGCAGACCACGCAGTTGGCAGCGAAAACCATCGCACCACGCTGCGCAGCTTCCGCAGAATTGGGCAGATTGGAAAGGGAGCGCACGTAGTTGGCGACATCCGTGACCTCGGTGGGCGAGAGCACGCCATCAAACGGCGTCATCACGCCAATGCGGCCATTGGTGATGGTCTGCACGATGGTGTCCGGCTCGCCACCCCACAGCCAGTCGTTGTCGGTGAGGTTCGGGAAACCCGGCGCACCTTTGGCGTCCGCGCCGTGGCACTGCGCGCAGTAAGTGGCAAAGAGACGACCGCCCATGGCACGAGCCTCGGCATTGCGCGCCAGCGCTTCAATGCCTTGACCGCGGAACTTGGCATAGATCGTGTCGTATTTCTGCTTGGCCTTCGCCATTTCCTGCTCGTACTGCCCCACCGAACTCCAGTTCAGAAAGCCCTGGAAATTCCCCAGACCGGGATAGATGGCCAGATAGACGATGGAGAAAATCACCGTCGCCCAGAACAGATACAGCCACCAGCGAGGCAACGGATTGTTGTACTCCGCCAGCGTTTCATCCCATACGTGCGGTTGCACTTCCACCGGACCGGTGTGACGCTTGTTGTTCGTCATCAAGACAAACAGACAGAGCCCCACGCCGAACACAATCAGCACAATGACGTACAGATTCCAGAAATTACTTGTGAAATCAGCGCTCATCATTTTTTAACCTTCCTTCCTTTGATTTGCAGCGTTGGTTGAAGACACTGCATCATCATCCTCGGAAAAGGGCAACCGCGCGGCCTCTTCAAACCCTTGCTTCGCATGTGCGCTCCAGGCCCAGAAACAGATGCCAAGGAAACACAGCAAACCAAGCACAACGAACACAGTTCGCAGCGGGTTGATGATTTCTTCCACGCGGGTTACCCCCTTTCCACTTTATTTGAAATTGGACAACGCAGTGCCCAGCCCTTGCAGGTAGGCGACCAGCGCATCCATTTCAGACTTGCCTGTCAATGCACTCGGTGCGGCAGCGATTTCGGCGTCCGTGTAAGGCACGCCGACGATGCGCAGCGTCTGCATTTTCTCCTTGATCATGGAGGCATCGACCGGGCGGTCCAGCCACGGGAAGGCAGGCATGTTGGAATCGGGCACCACCGAGCGCGGATTGATCAGGTGGTCGCGGTGCCACGAGTCCGAGTAACGACCACCAACACGAGCCAGATCCGGACCCGTGCGCTTGGAACCCCACTGGAAGGGGTGGTCGTAGATGGATTCAGCGGCCACAGAGAAGTGACCATAGCGCTCGGTTTCCGCACGGAACGGGCGAACCATCTGCGAGTGGCAGTTGTAGCAGCCTTCGCGGATATAGATGTCGCGCCCGGCCAGACGCAGCGCGTCATAGGGCTTGATTTCCACTTCCACAGGCTTGCCTTGCGCGTCTTTCGTGTGCACCACAGGCTTGGTCAGGGAATGCTGGAAGAACAGCGGTACGATTTCCACCAGACCACCGACACTGACGGTGAGCAAGGTGAGCACGATCATCAACGCAACGTTGCGTTCAATCGCTTCGTGTGAATTTTTCTGTGCATTAGCCATGTTGTTTCTCCTCAGGCATGCGCGGCAACCGGCAGAACCGGAGCGTTATAGGCTTTCTGGCCGGACAAGGTGCGAACCATGTTGTAGAACATGATGATCATGCCCACAAGGAACAGCAGACCGCCGAGCAGACGAATCGTCCAGAACGGATAGGTGGCTTTCACCGCCTCAATGAAAGAGTAGGTGAGCGTGCCATCAGCATCGGTCGCACGCCACATCAGCCCTTGCATGACACCGGCAATCCACATGGAGGCGATGTACAGCACGATGCCAATGGTGGAGATCCAGAAGTGAACCGTAATCAGGCTGGTCGAGTACATCTCGGTTTTACCCACCATGCGCGGCAGCAGGTAGTAGATGGCGCCGATGGAAATCATCGCCACCCAGCCCAGCGCGCCAGAGTGCACGTGACCCACCGTCCAGTCGGTGTAGTGCGACAGCGCGTTGACCGTCTTCACGGACATCATCGGGCCTTCAAACGTGGACATGCCGTAGAAGGACAGCGCCACGATGAGGAACTTCAGAATCGGGTCAGTACGCAGCTTGTGCCACGCGCCCGACAGGGTCATGATGCCGTTGATCATGCCGCCCCAGGACGGTGCCAGCAGAATCAGCGAGAACAACATGCCGACCGACTGCGCCCAGTCCGGCAGCGCGGTGTAGTGCAGGTGGTGCGGACCGGCCCACATGTAGGTGAAGATCAGCGCCCAGAAGTGCACCACGGACAGGCGATAGGAATACACCGGACGCTCGGCCTGCTTCGGCACGAAGTAGTACATCATGCCCAGGAAGCCCGCAGTCAGGAAGAAGCCCACTGCGTTGTGGCCATACCACCACTGCACCATGGCATCCTGCGCGCCAGCATAGACCGGGTAAGACTGGAGGCTGGAGAAGGAAATCGGCACCTCGGCACTGTTGACCACGTGCAGCAGGGCAACCGCGATGATGAAGGCGCCAAAGAACCAGTTGGCCACATAAATATGGTCAACCTTGCGCGTGGCGATGGAGCCGAAGAAGACCACCGCGTAGCTCACCCAGGTGACGGAGATGGCGATGTCGATCGGCCAGACCAGTTCGGCGTATTCCTTGCCGGTGGTGTAGCCCAGCGGCAACGTGATGGCCGCCGCGAGGATGATGAGCTGCCACATCCAGAAAGTGAACATGGCCAGCCCCGGGGCGAACAGCCGCGTATGGCAGGTGCGTTGCACCACA
>JAFSWK010000032.1 GCA_017444505.1 Rhodocyclaceae bacterium
ACTGGCCGTGCCTGCCTCAATGCTGACACTGTGCGCCTGCTCAACGGCACCGGCGCTGCCCGCCCCGGAACTGCACCCATGCCCGCGTCCGCCATCGCAGCTACTCAAACCGCTGCCCCCGCTGCCAGCGATACCGACGTCGCTGGCTGGGCCGATCGAGCCAGACGGCAGTACGACACCTGCCGCGCCCAGCTCGACGCGCTGATTGCATGGCACACGGAGGAAGAAGATGGCCGACGTAATTGACCGCGCCAGCGAGCGCGAAACGCTGGACAGAGAACTGGCGCTGGCCTGTCAGCGCCAGCAGCGTGCCCATCCTGCGCAATCGCTGTTGCACTGCGAAGCGTGTGGCGGCGAAATTCCCGAAGCGCGCCGGCGCGCGCTCGCTGGCGTGCGCCGCTGCGTGGATTGCCAGCAATCGCACGAGCTGCGGGCGAAGGTAGGTGCGCATGGTCATTGAAATTGATTTCTGGAACCTCGTCAGCCTGCTGCTGGGTTTCATCGGCGTGCTGGCGACGTTTGGCAAAGTGCTGTTGCACCAACTGGATGTGCGCATCAACCAGCAATCAAACCGCATGGACAAACTGGAGCAACAACTGAACGAAACCGTCGCCCGCCTGCCGCTGGAATATCAGCGCCGCGAAGATGCCATCCGCTTCGAGACCATCCTGAACGCCAAGCTCGATGCGATTGGTATGCGAATCGAACGATTGATTATGGAATGGAAACATGAACCCTGACCTGGACAAAGCCCGCCGCGAAAACATGCGCTGGCTGATTTTGCAGGCGCTCTACTCCGCCCAGCCCATTGGCGCCAGCGAGCAAGTCGTGCTCAGCGCCATTGCGCCGATGATTCCGGATGTCACACCGCTGGAATTGCGCCGCAACCTGGACTATCTGGCCGAACGCGGCCTGCTGACGATTGACGGGCGCAACACCATGCCGCAGTGGTTCTGCAAGTTAGACCGCTACGGCATTGACGTCGTCGAATACACCCTTGCGGTGGAGCCGGGCATCGCCCGGCCCGCAAAGTATTGGTGAGCGCCATGCCGCCGCGTTCAAAAGTCCAGCGCCTGCCCGCCGACGTGAAAGCGTGGCTGGATGCGGCGCTGGTGGAAAACAATTTCAGCGGCTACGAGCTGCTCAGCGCCGAGCTGGCCAAGCGCGGCTTTTCCATCGGCAAAAGCGGGCTGCACCGCTACGGGCAGGCGTTTGAGGAGCGCCTGAAGACGCTGCGCATTGTCACCGAGCAGGCGCGCGCCGTGGTGCAAGCTGCGCCCGATGATGATGGCGCGGTCAATGATGCGCTCATGCGCCTGACCCAAGAAAAGATGTTTTCCATCCTGATGGAAATGCAAGTCGACCCCGAATCGGTCGACCTGCCGAAACTCGCCCGCTCCGTAGCCGAGCTGGGCAAAGCCTCGGTGGCGCAAAAACGCTGGCAGATGGAAGCGCGCCGCCAGGCGCTGCGCGATGCTGCGAACGAGGCCGGAAGCGCGGCCAAGAACGCGGGTCTGTCCGATGAAATGGTCGCTGCCATTCAGCAGCGGATTCTGGGCATTGCCCCATGAGCGCCGTTTTGCTGCCGTATCAGCAGGCGTGGATGGCCGACCGCTCGCCGGTGAAGGTGGTCGAAAAATCGCGCCGCATTGGCCTGTCCTGGGCGGAGGCAGCAATGGCCACGCTGGAAGCAGCGCGGCAAAACAACGGGCAGGATTCGTGGTATCTGGGTTATTCGCAAGACATGGCGCAAGAGTTCATCCGCGATTGTGCCTTCTGGGTGCGGCACTTCCAGTTTGCCGCCAGCGCCGCTGAGGAAGTGGTGGTGGAAGACGAAGGCAATGACATTCTTGCTTACCGCATCCATTTCGCCTCGGGCAAACGCATCACGGCACTGTCGAGCAGCCCGCGCAACCTGCGCGGCAAGCAAGGGCGCGTAATCATTGACGAGGCGGCGTTTCACCCTGATCTGGGCGAGCTGCTGAAAGCGGCCTTTGCGTTGCTGATTTGGGGCGGCACGGTTTCAGTCATCAGCACGCACTTCGGGACAGACAATCCATTCAACGAGCTGGTGCAGGACGTGCGCGAAGGACGCAAACCGTACAGCCTGCACCGCATCACGTTTGATGATGCGGTCGAGCAAGGATTGTGCCGCCGGATTTTTGAGGGAACGGGGCGACAATGGTCGCCGCAAGCGCAAGCGCAGTGGGTAGAAGAAATCCGCACCATTTACCGCCCGAACGACGCGGAAGAACTGGACTGCATCCCATCCAACAGTTCCGGCGCATACCTCACCCGGGCGCTAATTGAAAGCCGCATGACGGCGCAGGCGCCCGTACTGCGCTACACCTGTGCGCAGGGATTTGAACAGCAGCCGGACGCGGTGCGCGAGGCGCACGCGCAGGAGTTTTTAGAGTTTGCCGTCGATCCCGTGCTGGAAAAACTGCCGCGCTCTGCGCGAGCGAGCGTGGGCATGGACTTTGGGCGCTCAGGCGACTTGTCCGTGCTGGTTCCCTTGCTGGAAGGTGCGGCGCTCGAGCGCGAAGCGCCCTTTATTCTGGAGATGCGCAACGTGCCGTTTCGCCAGCAAGAGCAGATTGTGTTCTGGATTTGCGACCGCCTGCCGCGCTTTACGTTTGGTGCATTTGACGCACGCGGCAACGGTCAATATCTGGCAGAAGTGGCGATGCAACGCTATGGCTCGCATTCGGTCGCACAAGTGATGCTGTCGCAGAACTGGTATCTGGAAAACATGCCGCGCATGAAGGCGGCGCTGGAAGACGGCACACTGAAAAGCCTGCCCAAAGACCGCGACATTCTGGACGACCTGCGGGCAATTACGGTGCTCAAAGGCATCCCGCGCATCCCCGAAGGCAAGACCAAGAGCGGCGCGCAGCAGCGGCACGGCGATGCGGCGGTGGCGCTGTGCCTGGCGTGGTTCGCCAGCGCACAAGGCGGCGGCGCGATTGAGTACATGGAAGTGCCACGACGCGAAGTCGGGCGCATGACAGGTTGGTAGGAGGTACAAGATGGGGCGCATTGTCGACCAGCATGGCAATACAGCGATACGCAGCGAATTGCAGTCCGCCCAAACTTCGGAGCTGGTGAATTTGCACCGCGAAGTAGCAGGCCATCCTTCGCGGGGGCTGACGCCCGCGAAGCTCAACAGCATTCTGGAAAGCGCCGAGCGCGGAGATTTGCTGGCGCAGCACGAGTTGTTCCGCGACATGGAAGAACGCGACGGCCACGTGTTCTCGGAACTGTCCAAGCGCAAGCGCGCGGTGGTCAAGTTGCCGTGGGATGTCGTGCCGCCGCGCAATCCCGACAAGTCGGAAGAGACCGCCGCCGCCTACGTGAAAGAGCTACTGCTCGACATGCCAGACCTGGAAGACCTGATGTTTGATGCGCTGGATGCCATCGGGCACGGGTTTGCAATGATTGAGTACGAGTGGGCGCGGGTGGGCGCGGACTGGATGCCGGTGCGCTTTAATCACCGCCCGCAGACGTGGTTTCAGTTCGACCCCGAGACGCGCACCGAGATACGCCTGCGCAGCAAGACGGCGGGCGGCCAGCCGCTGCGTCCGTTTGGCTGGATGACGCACATCCACAAGGCGATTTCCGGCTATACGATGCGTTCGGGACTGATGCGGGTGCTGGTCTGGCCGTATCTGTTCAAGCACTTTTCGGTCGGTGACCTGGCGGAGTTTCTGGACATCTACGGCCTGCCGCTGCGCATCGGCAAATATCCAGTCAATGCCTCAGAGCGAGAGAAGGAGACTCTCTGGAAGGCGGTCGCCGGTATCGGCCACAACGCCGCAGGGGTCATCCCGGCGGCCATGGCGGTGGAATTTGCTGAGGCTGCGCGCGGAAGCGAAAAGCCGTTTGAGAGCATGATTGAATGGTGCGAGAAAACGCAGTCGCGAGCAATCCTGGGCAGCACGCTGACCAGCACGGCGAGCGCGACCGGCCTTGGCTCCGGCGTGGCGCAAATCCACAACGAAGTGCGACTGGACATTCGCGACAGCGACTGCAAGCAGTTGGCCGGCACAATCACCCGCGACCTGATTTATCCCCTGCTGGCCATCAACAAGGGCTGGTCGAATCCGCGCCGCTGTCCTCGCATCGTCTTTGATGGCGCCCAAGGCGAGGATATTGCCACCTATGCCGAAGCGTTGCCCAAATTGGTCGCCATCGGAATGCAAATCCCCACACAATGGGCGCACGAGCGGCTGCGCATCCCGCAGCCGACTTCATCCGATGAACCCGTGTTGCGCCAGCAGCTCGCCGCACCCGCTGCCGATGACGATGCCGGCAAGGCAGCTCACGCGAGCACGGAGGCGGCCAAGGCCGCGCTGTCGCGCAATGATGGGGAGCCGGAGTTTGCCGACCAGACAACGGTGGAAGCAGCCTTGACGGCACTCGCACCGCAGTTTCAGGCACAGACGCAGGAATGGTTGAAACCGGCGCTGGAGGCGCTGCGCCGCGCCAGTTCGCCGGAGGATGCGCTGACGCTGTTGGTCAGCGAACACCCGCTGACCGATGACGAAGTATTGACCGAGGCGCTGGCGCGGGTGCTGTTCATCTCGGAACTAATCGGCGCGAATGGCGCGCGGCGGGAGTTGCGGGAATGACGGATAGCAGATTGCTGGCGATATTCAATGCCCCGCCCGAGCAGGCGGTGGAGTATTTGCGTTCCAAAGGGCTGCAAGTCAGCAATTCATGGCGCGAGCTGTGGCAAAGCGCCCACCGTCGCGCCTTCACCGTGGCGCGCACGGCAGGCTTTGACGTGCTGGCAGACATCCGCGAGGCGCTGCTGGAATCCATGAGCAACAACGAGAGCTACCAGCAATTCACCGATAAGCTGACGCCGGTTTTGCAAGCCAAAGGCTGGTGGGGCAAAGCGATTGACCCCGAAACAGGGAAAATCACGACCTATCCTGGCACAAGCCGTGCGATTGAATATGGCAGCCCGCGCCGCCTCAAACTGATTTATGAGCAGAACGCGCAAACCGCGTTGATGGCGGGACGCTGGCGTGAGCTGAAGGCGGCAACGCTGACCCACCCGTATTGGCGGTATGTGGCGGTAATGGACAACCGCACCCGCCCGGCGCACAGCGTAATGCACGGGCGCGTGTTCCGTCACGATGATGCAGTATGGGAAGCGGCGTACCCGCCCAACGGCTGGCGGTGCCGATGCCGCGCCCAGCCGTTGAGCGCCAGCGCGGTGCAGCGTAATGGTTATATGGTGGAAAGCGCCGAAGGCTACGTGGCAGAGGTGAATGTGCCGCAGCGGGACGGGTCGTCCATTTCCGTCAAAAGCATCACTCTGCCGGGAATGACGCGCCCGTTTCAACCCGACGCGGGCTGGGACTACAACCCCGCAGCGGATTACCACGCAGGAGATGCGCCGTGATTACGCTGACCGTAGAGATTGTTGACAAGGCCGTTCGTGCAAAATTGGCGGAAATCAAGCGCCGTCTTGTTAATCCTCGCCCCCTAATGGCAGGGATTGCAGCGGAAATGCTCTCGCTCACAGAGTCGGCCTTTGAACGTGAAGGCGTAGTCGGTGGCTCACGCTGGAAACCCCTGGCGCTCTCCACCACTGCCCAGCGTGAGAGAAAGGGGCAGTGGCCGGGCAAGAAGCTGCAACGTTCCCCGGCGGGACTCGCTGCAAGCGTTCAGCCATTTCACAGCGGCCACCAGGCTGGTCTCACCGTCTCCCAGCCCTACGCCGCCATCCACCAGTTCGGCGGCAAGGCGGGACGAGGGCGGAAGGTGATAATCCCTGCACGCCCGTACTTGCCCGTACAAGGTTCAAGCAACAGAGCAGACCTCACCCCCACCGCCCGCGACTCAATCCAGCGGATGCTTGCTGATTTTGTATCTGGTACCTGAGCGTGTTTCGATATTTGCAAAGCATTTTCACCCCCCTTCCCACATCTTCCCTTTTCTTTCCCCTTCTTCCCGCATTTATCGCATTTTCCCCCTACCATTTATCAACGGTTCGGACATCATCGGCACCAGGGCAGGGCTGTTTGCGCTGACAAAACCGGCGCGCTGCAAGGCGGTTGCCATGTCTTGTACGGTGGTCTCGCAGGTGAATTTCGGCAAGTGCAGTTCCACTGGTGTGGGTTCAAGAAGGCGCTCAATTTCATCCTGGTCGTAGCCGTCTTGGTGAAGCTGATGGAGCCGTGCAAACCACTCGTCATTATCGTCATCATTGGCAGATGTTCGCTTAAACTCCCGCAGGGCATCGATGGCGCTGCCGTTTTCGAGGATTTGCGCCAGCGAAAGCCCCTCGGCGGGCAGCAGCATTACCATCATCGCGCCGTGCGAGAGCGGATAGCCCACCAGCGTGCCCAGCTCGGTATCGGCAAAGGGCAATTCGAGTTCGTGGCTGACCATGAAGTCCGCATCCATCGCGTTGCCATCGCAATAAAAAGGCTTGCGCTCGGTCGCGCCTTTGGGGAATTTTTCTTTCCAGGCATCTTTCAGATACAGCGCGCTGGCAACGCAGGCCAGGGTGAGCGGGCTGAGGGCAATTTTGGGCGCGAGCAGCCCTTCGGTTTGTTCTGAAATCCGGCGCGTAATTTCGGCACCGGCTGCGGGCGCGCGCAAATCCGCGCGCGTGACAGGCACCGCTTGCTGCGCGCACGCATCCAGAAACGCGCCCGCAGGCTTCGCGTGTTCGTCCAGCCACACGCCCGAGGCAAGCCGCGCCAGATAGTCTTCGTATGCCCACTTCTTTTCGCGTGCCAGCCCAAGCCAGTCGCCGCTCTCCGTGTGTTTTCCCAGCAGGGCGTCCAGCTCTGCCGCAGTCGCGCCGCTGGCGCCCAGCCGGATGAGCCGCAGCGCCTCATGGATGCAGGCCGGAGAATAGACCGCATTTTCCGTGCCGTTGAGGATGGATGCGGCGGTTTTTCGGGCAATCTGCCACGCCCCCGATGCTTGTGATACAGATTTTTCCGCCTGCGCGGACGGGGCGTGCTCCGCACCGCGCCGCTGCGCTGCGCGGGAAACCGCGTCGCCCTGCGTGTTTTGTGTTTTGCGTGTCATGTTCCTTCTCCTTGCGCTTGTGCCTGCACGGGTTGTGCGTTCATGGCGCACATTGTAGGAAGGGCGATGGCTCATATTGTGAGCCTTGTGCGCGATGGTGACGCAAAAAACAAGCCCGCCGAAGTGCTGTCTGGGGCGGGTGGTACGAAAGTTTTTTGCCCTGTATGGCGCTGTGCGGGCATAAAATTGCGCCTTGTCGGGGATGACGGGTAAAGCAAATCATACATAGGAAGGAATGATGGTAAAGAGAGGTCGAAGCGGATTACTGGAAGATGTATTTTGGCTAGCGGCTGCGTTGCCTTGGTGGGTAGGTGTGTTGCTGGCAGCCGCGTCTTACGTGGTCTTGCATCACTTTGCTGTCGGCGAAGTGGATGCTCACGGCGCGCCCGAGCAGATTGGCCAAGTATTCGCTGAACACTTGGCTCATACGCTCGCCTATGCGGGGCAGTACATTCTTCCATTGCTATTGCTGGCAGGTGCGGTAGCGTCTGTGATTGGTCGGCGCAAGCGCCAGGAGTTGGCAGCTAAAATAGCGGACGGCGCAGCCTTGCGTTCGATGGATTGGTGTGATTTTGAACTGGCGGTGGGTGAGGTTTTCCGGCAGCGTGGCTACACGGTTATCGAAACGGGCGGAGCTGGCGCGGACGGTGGAGTTGATCTGCGATTGCTTCGCGACGGCGAGACCTTTCTGGTTCAGTGCAAACATTGGAAAGCAAGGAAGGTGTCAGTCCAAGTTGTGCGTGAATTGTATGGAGTGATGACGGTGCAAGGAGCGGTTGGAGGGTTTGTGGTTACTTCCGGTGTTTTTACAAACGATGCACGTTCTTTTGTGCGAGGACTGAATATCGAATTGATTGACGGGACGGGACTAACAAAAATGATTGCTGCTACACAGGTGCCTCAAAAACCCATTGCCGCCAATGTGCCCTTCTATACTCCGGTAACAGGAGATCCGACTTGTCCGCAATGCGGTAATGCGATGGTTTTGCGCATGGCTAAGCAGGGTGTAAACATGGGCAAGGCTTTCTGGGGATGTAGTACGTACCCGCAATGCCATGGTTTGCGAGCTATTCCAGCCTGTCCGCGATGCGGCAAGGAAATGGTCTGGCGTGTAGCCAGACGGGGCGCAAATGCGGGCAAGGCTTTCTGGGGGTGTAGCGCGTATCCGCAATGCTGCGGTTCGCGGACTATATAATATTGCAGCACTCTTAAGTGGGTGTTTTTCATTTAGCTTGCATGGGCTGTCGCAAAGAACGGTTAAACAGCGAACTCAGAAAGTATGAGGCACGAATAGGGGGCACCAGTGCAGGGGTTCACAAGCCCGGACGAGAGCGAGATTTGTATGCAGACGAGGTTCGCTGCATTCTCCTTGATGCACTCAAAGATGCTCCTGCCCAAGTTCCCCCAGACAGTCGTCGCCAGCACGTGCTGATGTCGATCCTTGAAGCGAACAAGTTGAATAATAATCCTCTTGAGGATCATCGAGAACGTTTGAAGAAGCTGCTTCGGGGCAAGAGCTGCATCGACGGAAAAATGAGGCGCGAGTTGGAGAACATGGGATTTGCCATTTCCGAAGACGGCAAGCACGCCAAGATTGTCTTCCAGGGAGACGACCGATACACTTACACGCTACCAAAAAGTGGCAGTGACTGGCGGGGCGGGCGGAATGCGGCAAGCGACATAGGCAGGCTATTGTTTTAAGGTTTCTGCCCGGAGGTCGCGCGAGCGACCGGGAAAAAGGATTTGTCTTGGTGAAATTTATTGTAGGTGGTTTGTTTGAATGATCCATCTGCTGAATTTGCTGAACTGCATAAGACTATTCAATCATGAGGTGTAATATGGAAAGTCAAGTGAATACAAATTCGTGGCTATTTATTGCGAGTTGTGTCAATAAGTGTATTAAGTCCTTCGGCTTGTTTGGACTGGTCGTTGGTATTATTGGTGTTGTGGAATATAAATTTTTCGGTCAGGCAAATATCGGAACAGAGTTGTTGAAAGAGCATATTGCGTTCTGTTCGCTTGCCTCGATATGTGCGTTTTTGTTGGTAAGCAAATTGGTTATTATGGAGTTTCCTGTGTTGGGGAAGAAGAGTCTGGTATTAATAGTAATGAATTATTTTGCTGCAACAGCAGTCGGGATCGGTTCTTCTAAGGCATGTGTTATCTTCGGGGTTGCTGCCTCGGCTGTGTTTTTTGGTGAGTATTTCTATGCTGCGAAGTTTGTGCACGCAGGTGTGTATTTTGCCTCGTTTGCAGAAGCTGCGGCAAATTTGGCGCGGCCTTCCGGGGTGTCAATCTGCTGTGCATATGCGGTTGCCATGATTATAGCTACCCCATTCATATTTGCGTATGTATATTAATTGCGATCGATTGTTTTGTTTGAAAGTGATGAAAAATTGGTCTGTTCCGGCTTGACGATCTTCTTGTTCTTTTATAAGTGTATGATTGCGTAACTGCATCAGGTCGGGCGTGTATGGTGTACGCGGGTTGTTTTGTCGATGCCTATGCGTGGCGCAGGAGTGTTTTGAAAATGCCCGCGCTTGCCGAAGTGTGTTTATGAATTTTCAGAATTCACTTCCGGCAGTTGAACCCGATTTTCGGTGCTGTGCTGGTAGTCGCGGAAGACGTGTTCGGCGGTGAGGAGTTGGTAGCTGCCGTCGGGGTTTTGGTGGCTGGTGTCTTTGAGGCGCCAGGTGGTCTGGCCGCAGGTCCAGCAATCGAAGTTGCGCATGTGGGTGCACAGACAGGTTTTGTCGGTGACGATGGGGCGGCGGCGTTCGGGGTGTGCTTCTACCTCGCGCGCCCAGGCGGTGATGTAGGGGCACTGGCCGTTGCCGTCGAGCAGGTAGCCGTAGGCTTCGCAGTTGGGATGTACGCCCGCGCCGATGCAGGGGCTGGATTTGAGCATCCGCATGGGATAGCCAGTGGGCGAGAGGGTGTTGACTTCGATGTCTTCTTCTTTGGCGGCGAAGTAGTGTTGTTTGACCGCATCGGGCAGGCCGCATTCGCGGGTGACGGTGAAGCGGGTGGCGACCTGCACGCCTGCCGCGCCTTGCGCAATCATGCGTACTGCATCGGTGCCCGTGAAAACGCCACCGGCGGCAATCAGCGGGATGTTCAGATTTTCCGCTGCAAGCCAGGCGCGAATTTCTGCGACGATGGTGGCCAGATCGTAGTTTGCCCAATCTTGCCCGAAGCCCAGGTGCCCGCCGGCCAGCGGGCCTTCGACGACGACGTAGTCGGGCAGGCGGTGGCTTTTGGCGTTTTTGCGCAGGAAGATTTGCAGCGCGCGCAGCGAGGAGACGATGATGCCCAGCTTGGCTTCGTGAAAACGCGGGTGGTCTTCAATCAGCGCAAACGTGCCCAGATGCAGCCCGGCGGCGAGCGTGATGCCGTCAATTCCGGCATCCAGCGCGGCGATGAGCCGTGCGCGAAGGGTTTCGCGCGGGCTGTTCATGGTGAGCTTTTCCATGCAGTTGATGAACACCATGCCTGCGCCCTGTTTGCGCGCTATGGCGCGCGAGACGTGTTCGCGCGTGGCGGCGGCGATTTCGGCAAGGTCGAACTGGACGGCG
>JAFSWK010000033.1 GCA_017444505.1 Rhodocyclaceae bacterium
AGCGCGCGCCGGAGGCGGTGGATTGGTCGGGTGTCGATGTCGTCGTGGAATGCTCCGGCCAGTATGGTCGGCGCGATGAACTGGCGCGTTTTCTCGCCGCCGGTGCGCCGCGCGTGCTGGTCTCGCAACCGGCGGCGAGCGCCGCAGACGTGGATGCCACCATTTTGCCCGGCGTGAATTTGCACACGCTGCCGCCGGATGCGCAGATTGTCTCTGCCGGTTCCTGTACGACGAATGCCAGCGTGCCCGTGCTGGCGGCGCTGGACGCTGCCTTCGGCATTGAGCATGTGCTGCTCAACACCATTCATTCCGTGATGAACGACCAGCCGCTGATTGACGGCTACCACGCCCGCGATTTGCGCTGCCAGCGTTCGGCCATGCAGTCCATCATTCCGGTGGAAACCGGCTTGGCGCGCGGCGTGGTTCGCCTGCTGCCGCAACTGCACGGGCGGGTGCAAGCGCGCGCGCTGCGCGTGCCGGTGGTCAATGTTTCGGCCATCGAAATGACGCTGCAATGCCGCCGCGCGCTGGATGTCGAACGCCTGCACGAATGCCTGCACCGCGCCGCTGCCGCCGCGCCGGACTTGTTGTCCTTGTCCGGTACGCAGTGCGTCTCGGTCGATTTCAATCACGAAGCCCATTCGGCCATCGTCGACCTGGCGCAAACCCGCGTGGCGGGCGAACATCTCGCCAGCCTGCTGGTCTGGTTCGACAACGAATGGGGTTTTGCCAACCGCCTGCTGGATGTGCTCGCCCACTGGCGCAGCCTGATTCACTGACTTTCCCGGTTTTCCGAAAACGCAAAGGAGTCTCACCATGACCATCGCCAAACTCACCGAAACCGACGTGCGCGGCAAGCGCGTCTTTATCCGTGCCGACCTCAACGTGCCGCAGGATGAGGCGGGCAACATCACCGAAGACACCCGCATCCGCGCATCCTTGCCCTCGATTCGCTACTGTCTGGAAAATGGTGCCAGCGCCGTTATGGTGACTTCGCATCTGGGCCGCCCGGCGGAAGGCACAGTGCGCGCCGAAGACACTTTGATGCCCGTGGCCGTGCGCCTCGGTCAGTTGCTGGAACGCCCGGTGCGTCTGGTGCCGGACTGGGTGGACGGCGGCTTTGAAGCGCATGAGGGCGAAGTGCTTTTGCTGGAAAACTGCCGCTGCAACGTCGGCGAGAAAAAGGACGATGAAGCGCTGGCGCGCAAAATGGCCGCACTGTGTGACATTTACGTCAACGACGCCTTCGGCACCGCGCACCGCGCCGAGGCCACCACGCACGCAATGGCGCGCTTTGCGCCGGTGGCCTGCGCGGGCGTGCTGATGGGCGCGGAAATCGACGCCCTGACTCGCGCCACTTCCAACCCCGCCCGCCCGCTGGTGGCCATCGTCGGCGGTGCCAAGGTGTCCAGCAAACTCACCATCCTGCGCACACTGGCCGAAAAGGTCGATCAGCTCATCGTTGGCGGTGGCATCGCCAACACCTTTTTGCTTGCTTCTGGCAAACGCATCGGGCAATCGCTGGCGGAAACCGATCTGGTCAAGGAAGCGCAAGCCATCATCGACATGATGAAAGAACGTGGCGCGGAAGTGCCGCTGCCCGTCGACGTAGTGGTGGCCGACGAGCTTTCCGCGCTGGCGCGTGCCAACCGCATCAGCATCGACGAAGTCGGCGCGCACGACCGCATTCTGGACGTTGGTCCGAAAACCGCAGCGCGTCTTGCCGACATCATCGCCCACGCCGGCACCATCGTCTGGAACGGCCCGGTGGGCGTGTTTGAATACGACCAGTTCGCCGGCGGCACCAAAATGCTCGCCTCGGCCATCGCGCATTCCAGCGCTTTCTGCATCGCCGGTGGCGGCGACACGCTGGCGGCGATTGCGAAGTTCGACATCGCCAACGACGTGGGCTATATCTCCACCGGCGGCGGCGCTTTCCTGGAATTTCTGGAAGGCAAAACCCTGCCCGCCATCGCCGCGCTGGAACGCTGAATGAGTTGAGTGAGCGGGCGAGGCGGGGGCTTCTGTTGACAGCGCCGCGCGTGCGCCATAGAATGGCCAGCTCAGCGTTTGGAGGGGTACCCAAGCGGTCAACGGGAGCAGACTGTAAATCTGCCGGCTCAGCCTTCGAAGGTTCGAATCCTTCCCCCTCCACCACACCAAGGCTGCGGTGGCGTGAGCGCCGGAAGGTCTGCGAAAGATTGCGGGTGTAGCTCAGTTGGTAGAGCACTTGCCTTCCAAGCAAGATGTCGCGAGTTCGAACCTCGTCGCCCGCTCCACTGTCCCGGTCGGTGTGCGAATCTGCCCATATAGCTCAGCGGTAGAGCACTCCCTTGGTAAGGGAGAGGTCACGTGTTCAAGTCACGTTATGGGCACCATTTTTTGGCTTTGGGCGTATGCCCGCAAGGTAAATCAGTAATCCAAGGAGATTGACATGGCGAAGGGTAAGTTTGAACGCACGAAGCCGCACGTAAACGTCGGTACGATTGGTCACGTTGACCACGGCAAAACCACGCTGACGGCAGCGATTACCACCATTTTGTCGCGCAAGTTTGGCGGTGAA
>JAFSWK010000034.1 GCA_017444505.1 Rhodocyclaceae bacterium
AGCTTGCCGCGCACGTAGTGCGTACCGTAGCGGCGGTCGCTGACGGTGGGCATCATGGCGTCCGACAGGTGGCCGATACCGCCCAGACGGGCAGCTTCCAGCGCGAGTTCGGTGGTGGAAATATCCACGCCCATGCCGCCGATGACAATCGGGACAAGCTCGGCCTTGCCCAGACGCAGGCGGAAATTGTCAAGCGGGGTGGAAGAATCCGGGGCAGAGGAAGTGGCGTGGGTGTTCAAGGGGCGGGGACCATGGTTGAACGTGCGCGCCGCCGCGGCGCAAGAGCCGCCGCGGGGATGCCACGGCGGGGCTGCTGCCTATTGTATCGTGTATTGGCTTGCAAAAGCCTTACTGGCCGTCTTGCGCGTCTTCGCGGGGCGCGGGCAGCGTTTGAAACTGGCGCATACGCTGCTTCATTTCTTCGCTGACGGCGCGCAAATCGGCGTCACCGGCGATGACGCGCGGGGTAATCAGCACCAGCAGTTCGGTGCTTTGCGAGTCGGTGCTGGTGGTGCCGAAGAGGCCGCCAACGAACGGGATGCTGGACAGGATGGGTAGCCCACTGGTGCCGTTGCTGCTGCGGTCACGAATCAGGCCGCCCATGACGACGGTCTCGCCCGAGCGCACGGCCACGCGGCTTTTCACTTGCCGTTGCAGGAAGGAACGCTGGCCGGTGGCCTCATCAATCGCGCCGACATCGGTGACGGTTTGCAGCAAATTCATGGTGACCTGGCCGCCCGCGTTGACCGAGGGGGTGACGGCGAGCATGACGCCAGTGTCGCGGTATTCGATGTTGGTGGAGACCACTTCGCCGCTGAGGTTGGTGCTGGAGCCAGATTGCACGGGTTGCTGGTCGCCTACGTGGATGCTGGCGGTGTAGTTGTCCTGCACCAGCAGCGAGGGGCTGGAGAGTACGCGCAGCAGCGAGTCGCTGGCCAGCGCATTGAGCACGGCGCTGATGCTGCCGGCGCTGTTGCTGACCGTCCAGGAAAAGCCGGGCTGAGCTGCGCCGATGTCGCCACTGGTGTTCATGTTCAGCATACCGACGCCGGAATGACTGCTGCCAACATGCCCCTTGAACGCCCATTCCAGACCGTACTTGAGCTTGCCGGTGAGCTGCACTTCCACAATCGCCGCTTCAATGAGCACTTGCGCGGGGGCGACGTCCAGTTTGCGCAGGGCGGCTTCAATCTTGCGGTAGTCCTTGCGCGGGGCGCGGATGAGCAGGGCGTTGTTGCGATCGTCGGCAACGATGCGCACTTGCGAATCCAGTTGCACCTGCGAGGATTGCGGGAAGGCGGCTTGCCCGCGTTGGGCGTCCATCATGCCGGGCATGGACATCATGCCGCTCTGGTTGCCGGTGTTGCCAATGCCCAGGGCGCTGGCGAGGCTGGGTTGCTCTGCGCCCATCATGGAGCCGGAGAGCATACCGGCGTTCAGCCCCGGGGCAACGCCGCTGTTGCCCAGCCACGGCGTGCGCTCGCTGCTGCTTTGGTCTTCGGCGTAGAGGCCGCGCAGCAGTTCGGCCAGGTGGAGTGCCGAGCCGTTTTGCACAGGATAGACGTAGAGGCGGGATTCGAGGTCGTTGATCACGGGCTGGTCAAGCCGCGCAATCCATTCGCGCACGCTGGCGAGTTGTTCCGGATGCGGGCTGATAAAGACCAGGCTGTTGATGCGGCTGATGGGAATCAGGCGCATTCCGGTGGTGAAAACGGGCAGCGTGCTGTCGCTGACTTCGGCGGCGGCGGCGTTGCCTTCGGGCTGACCATCGGTGACGATTGCGGCGGCGGGGGCGGCAGTTTCGCTGCGGCTGGAAATCATCGCCATGAGGGTTTCGTGAACATCGGCTGCCGAGGCGTATTCCAGCGGGAAAATGCCCAGCGACATGCCTTTGAGCGCGTCGACATCAAAGGCGCGGATGATTTCCATCCAGGTTTCATGCTGGCCGCGCGTGCCGGCGAGCATGAGCAGATTGCGCGTGTTGTCGATGCGCAAGATGGCACCATCGGGCGCGATGGGGCGCAGAATGTCGGCCATCTCGCGCGCCGAGACGTAATGCAGCGGTACGACCACGACACCATAGCCCGGCGGCAGCGCGTTCGGGCGATACAGCCCTTCGGCTTGCAGGCGGGCGGCCTCGCGGGTGGTGACGTGCCAGACTTTCGATTTTTCGTCCTGAATGAGCACCGCGCCGTGACTGGCCAGCAGCGATTCGACCAGCGGCAGCACGCCGCTGCGGTCAATATCGCCGCCGCTGCGCAGCGAGACGTTGACTTCCGGCATCTGGTCGACGGTGTAATTCATGCCCAGCAAATCGCCCAGCAGGGCTTGCACGACTTCGGCCAGCGGTGCGTCAGAAAATTCCAGCCGCACGCCCTCGCCGGTCTGTTCCACGCTTTTGCCTTTTTTCGCGCCGGGCAGATGCACGCTGTTGCCGCTGTTCTGGAAAATCAGCGGTTGCGCGCGTGGTTCGCCGCTTTGCGCGAGCGCCTCTTCCGGCGTGCTGACCGCGCCGCTGGCGGGCGGGTTGATGGCGGTGCTCTGGCGGGTTTGTTCCAGATATTCGCTGATGCGGTCGTCGCGCGGCTGCGGGCCGGCGCAGCCGGTGAGCACGGCGGCACCAATCAGGGCAAGAACAACAGGCAGGGGACGGCGGGAAGCAGAGGCGGTGCGATGGGTCATGAAACTACTCCGGGGCAGAAATCAGTGGTTGGGCGGGGCGAGCAGTTCGCGCCCGGGGCGGGGCACGCTCAACGCGCGCCGCTCGCCGTTGTGTTCAAAAATGGCGGCACCTTGTGCATCCAGGCCAGTAAAGACCCAGTTGCCCAGCGCCGCGCCTTGCGCCAGACGCAGGATTTTGTCCTGCTGTTTAAGCAGCACGACGGCGTGTTCGCCTTCGCCCGCAAGGCCGATGGCTTCGGCGCCATCGAGCGAACCGGCAGTGGTCGCGGCGCTGCTGGCCTGCGCCTTGCGCGAGGGCCAGAACAAGGGACGGGCGGCGGCCTGGGCACCCGAATCCGCTGCGCCTTGCGGCGTTTGCAGCGGCGGCAACGCTTCAATCTGCGGCGCTTGTGCGGGCGGCGGCGCATACGAGCGGGTGAGCGCGAAGAGGACGACAATGAGCACGCCAGCCAGCAGGCACCAGGCGGTGAGCAGACGGTTGAGCATCAGGCTTCCCCTCCTCGCAGCCGGTTGCAGCGGATGCGGATGCGGATGTTCAGCGTTTGCTCCGGGTTGGGCTGCTGCGCGGTGGCGATGCGCATGGCGCGCAAGTTCAGGCTGTCGACGCGCATGAAAGGGGTGAGTTCGGGCAGGTTGTGCAGCACCTGATTGAGCTGCGGCAGATCGCCGGTCACGTCCAGTTCCAGTTGCAGCAGGTCGCTTTCTTCCTGCTCCTGCGTGGGCAACTGGCGGGTGTTGGCGATATTCATGCCGGCTTGCTGGAAGAGCTGGCGTACCTTGGATTGAAAGTCCGACTCGGCGTGGGCAATGTCTGTCGTGCTCGGGTAGGCGTAGCGGGCGGCAGCGTTGCGCGCGGCGGCGGTGGTGTTTTGCAGCGTGTCGCGCGCGCCCAGCAGCCCTTGCAGACGGGCGATGCGCGGTGCGAGATCTTCGCGGTGGGCGTTGTAGCGTTGCCATTGCCACAGCGAGACGAGGGCGGTGAGCAGAAAGATGGCCGCGAGCACGCTGACGGCCAGCAAACGAACCAGCCGCGCGTCTTGCTGGCGGCGCAAGGTCTCTTGCGTGATTTCGTCTGGCGTGGCGCGAAGGGAAGAAGAGGCGGCGGTCATGAGGCGAATTCCATGCGGATGTCGAAACGTTCTTTTTTCGTGCGCGGATCGCGCACGATGGAAGAAGGAATGCGGACGTTGCGAAACCCCGGAAGCGCTTGCAGGGCTTTGAGATACGCCCCGGCATCATCGGCCATGCCGGTGAGTTGCAGCCCGTTCGGGGTGTATTCCAGACTGGCCAGCCAGACGGAATCGGGCGTGGCGGCAGTGATGCGGTCGAGCAGCGCAGGCAGGTCGGCCTGCCCGTCAAGATGCTGGCGCAGGGTCTCTTGCAGACCGTGCAGGGCGGTGAGTTCTTCGCGCAGTTTCAGCTCTGGCGCGGCTTGCTGGGCGAGCGCGCCGGCCAGCGTATTGGCGGCGACGGTTTGCTGACGGGCGCTGAGGGCGGGGGTGAGGATGAGCACGCAGGCAAGCAGCACGGCCAGCGCGCCCAGCGCGCCGGTGCGTTGCAGGCTGCGGCGCTGTTGCTGCGCGCGGCGCGCTTCGCCAAAACCGCGCAGGATGACGTAGCCCGAGCCGATGCTCGCCCAGACTTCCGGCGCGGGCGTGGTGTTGCGCTGCTGCGCGTCAAGATGACGCTGGATGTGCTGCGCGCTGGCGACGACCAGCAAAATGTGCTGCTGCACGCCGTCGCACGAGAGGGTTTTCCAGCCCCAGCGGGTTTCTTCGGGCGGAAACGGCGAGATGGTTTCCACTTCCAGACGCAGCGCGGCGAGCAGGTTTTCGCCGCTAATGCGGGCGGACAGGCGCAGGTGGCGTTCCAGCACGGCCTCGGCAGGCAAGAGCACGGCCTCGAACGCATCGGTGAGCGGTGCGCCCGGTGGCAGCGGCGTGAAACCCGGCATGAGCAGCGCGCGCTGCCCG
>JAFSWK010000035.1 GCA_017444505.1 Rhodocyclaceae bacterium
ATGGCGCCTGCCTGCAACTGGGCATCGGCGGGATGCCCAACACGGTGGGCAGCCTGATTGCTCAATCTGACCTGAAAGACCTTGGCGTGCACAGCGAAATGTTCGTCGATGGCTTTGTCGACATTGCCAACGCCGGCAAGATTACCGGCAAGCGCAAAAACATCGACAAGGGTCGCATGGCCTACGCCTTCGGCGCGGGGACGAAGAAAACCTACGACTTCCTGCACCGCAATCCCAAGTGCATGTCCGTGCCGGTCAATTACACCAATGATGTACGCACGATTTCGCAGCTCGACAACTTCATGTCCATCAACAACGCGGTCGATATTGACCTTTTCGGACAGGTCAATGCCGAGTCTGCGGGCACCAAGCACATTTCCGGCGCCGGTGGCCAGCTTGACTTCGTGCTGGGCGCTTACCAGAGCAAAGGCGGCAAGAGCTTCATCTGCATGTCCTCCACCCACAAGGGCAAGGACGGCAGCCTGCAAAGCCGCATCCGCCCGACGCTGGCCGAAGGCAGCATCGTCACCGACACCCGCGCCAACATTCACTATCTGGTCACCGAGCACGGCATCGTGAACCTCAAAGGTCTGGCCACCTGGCAGAAAGCCGAGCGCATCATCTCCGTAGCGCACCCGGACTTCCGCGAAGAGCTGATTCAAGCGGCGACGAAGATGAACATCTGGCGCAACAGCAACAAACGCTAAACCGTCAAGGTTTTCGCGCAAACACAAAGAGGACGGCTCGCCGTCCTCTTTCTTTTTCTACCCCAGCCACGGAAAACACAGCGGTCATTTCTCCGCCGACATCCCCAAGTCGCGGTGCCAAGACAAAGCGGTGCTTTGTCTCACACGCAGGCAGCCGCTAGCGGCCACGCAGGGGGGAAGCACCGCGTCGCGCATACAAAAGCCGGCGAAAATTGACAGCCGCAGCGCGGGCAGGTACGGTGCGCCGTTTTTTATCTTTTTTGCAGGAGAACACCTCATGGCCAAGCTGCTTTTGTCTACGCTGGAAGCCATTCCCGGCGCGACCATCACCAAACACCTCGGGCTGGTGCAAGGCTCGTCGGTGCGCGCCAAGCACATGGGGCGCGACCTCATGGCCGGGCTGAAAAACATGGTCGGCGGCGAACTCAAAGGCTACACCGAGCTTTTGCAGGAAACCCGCGATGAGGCCATCGCGCGCATGGAAGCCGAGGCCGAGGCCATCGGCGCCAACGCGGTGCTGAACGTGCGCCTGTCGACGGCGTCCATCACCTCGGGCGCGGCGGAAGTGTTCGCCTACGGCGCGGCTGTGGTGCTGGCGCAAGCCCGGAGCTGAAGCGATGGGACTTCTGATTCAACTGGGCATCTTTGCCGCGCTGCTGGCGCTGGGCTTTCTGGCCGGGTCACGGGCAGAGCGCAAGCACTACGCCTCCATCCGCGAACGCGAAGCCGCACTGCGCCACATCCTGCTGGTGCCGGTGCGCCGCGCGCCCACCCGCAGCCCCTGCCGCGCGCAGCTTGTCTGCGGCAGCGTGGTCATCGGCATGGATTACTTCAAGATGACAGTCGCCGCCTTCGTCAATATTCTGGGCGGACGCATCAACGCCTATGAAACGCTGGTAGAACGCGCCCGCCGCGAAGCCATTTTGCGCATGAAAGAAAATGCCGCCGCACTGGGGGGCAGCCATATCTTCAACGTGAAATTTTCCACCACCAACCTGCGCGGGCAGAACAACCAGCAAAGCGGCTGCGTGGAAGTCGTCGCCTACGGCACGGCGCTGCTGCCTGTCCGTCTTGAGGCCGGAAACTGAACGGCGCAGCCATGTTTGAGCGCCCGCCGCCTGCCCGTCTGCCGGATGCGCCGATGCGCATCGAAAACCCGCCGGTGCCCGAAGGCATCAACGTTTCCGGCCAACATCCGCTGCGGGATTTTTTCGTGCAAGGCACGCTGGCGGTGGGCGTCTTTGCGGTCTGTTTGCTGCTGTTAGGCGCACTGGCCGGATTGCTCGCCCCGCATGTGCCCTTTGCCTGGGAACAACGCGCCGCCGCCCGCTTCTGGCCGCAAGTGCCCGCCTCGCCCGAAGAAGCGACGCTCAACGAACTGGCCGCGCGCGTCGCGCACGCCATGAAGCTGCCCGCTGACATGCCCATCGTCATCCACTACTGGCCAGACGACTGCACCATCAACGCCGCCGCCAGCCTCGGCGGGCATATCGTCGTCTACCGTGGCCTCTTGCGGCAGATGGAATCCGAAGACGAACTGGCCGCGCTGCTCGCCCACGAAATCGCCCATGTGCAGCACCGCGACGTAGCGCGCGGCTTTTTGCGCGGCATCGCCGCCGCGCTGCTGCTGGCGGGCGTGGACTCGGTCAGTCCGGTGTTTTCCGGCATCGGCACGGCGGCCACGCAATCTTTTTCCCGCGAACAGGAAAGCCTCGCCGACGCCGACGCCGCCCGCGCCACCGCCGCGCTCTACGGGCACACAGGCGGCGCGCTCGCGCTCTTTTCGCGGCTGCAAGCGCACCTTCCACACGGCCTGCTGGACAGCCTGGAACTGACCCGCTCACACCCCGACTTCCCGCGCCGCATCGAAACCGTGCGCGCACAAAGCCGCCAACTCGCCCGCCCAGAAACCGGCACACTCACCCCCCTGCCCGCCGCACTGCGCACGCTGCGGGAAGCCGAAAACAACTGCCGTTCGGATGATCTGGAATGGGAATGAAACTACCCAAAAGTTCAGACACTGTCTGAACTTTTGGCCTGGAACCACTATGTCGAGCAAACGCAGGGTGGGCAACAAAGTTGCCCACCCTACGGATCTCACCGCTGCGGCGTTTCCTCCGCATCGTGCGGGGCATGTTCCGGCGGTGCGTCTGGCAGCGCCATGCGGTTTGCCCAGGCGACCAGCAACGCCGCCAGCGCCAGATCATCCATCACGCCCAGCACTGGCACCCATTCGGGAATCACGTCCCAGGGCGACAAACAATACAACAGCCCCAGCACCAGCGCCGTTTTTACATACAGCGGCGTAGTCGGCGCGAAGAGGATTTTCTGGGTATGACGCACCGTCTGCCAGAAACGGGCGAGAAAATTGGCGGGTTTAGGAGGGGCCATGACACTACTCCGGTGGCATCAACCACATCTGATCCGGACAACCGCCGCGTGCGGCGCAGCGCGGCAGAATCGGCACAGCTTCGTCCGGAAAACTATCCATTTATCGCAAGACCTGCGGATTGTCGTACAGATTGACGCCCCTGCACACGCCGATGCGCATTTCGTCCATGCAGAAAACGGCGTCTACAATACTTGCCGCACGGTCTCTGCCGTTCACTCCCCTGCCCTGCATGGAACGCGCCATGAAACATCACCGCCTTCTTTCCGGCATCCTCATCACCTTCGCGGGCGGCATACTGTGGGGATTCAGCGACGTATGCGGCCAGTATCTCTTTGAGGAAAAGGGCGTGAGCGCAAACTGGCTGGTGCCGCTGCGTCTGCTCCTCGCCGGACTGACGCTGGTGCTGTACTACGCCGTGCGGCTGCGGCGGCGGGTCTTTGCGCCGCTGCTGGATTTTTCCCTGCTGCCGCAGTTTCTGGCCTATTCCCTTCTGGGGCTGATGCTCACGCAGTATTTCTATTTTTATTCCATCGAACTATCCAACGCAGCGGTGGCGACCGTCATCCAATACACCGCGCCCGCCATGATTCTGGCGCTGGTGTGCATCCACGAACGGCGCCTGCCCGCCCGCACCGAATTTGTCGCACTGGTGCTCGCCATACTGGGCGTGGTGATTCTAGCCACCCACGGCGAGCTGGGCAGACTTGTCATCAGCGAAAAGGCGCTCGTCTTCTGCCTGCTCAGCGCCGTGAGCGTATGCGTCTACAACCTCGCGCCCAGAACGCTAAACCGCACCTACCCCGTGGTACTCAACCTGGGCTGGGGCATGACGCTGGGCGGCGTGGCGCTTGGCCTGCTCACGCGCTGCTGGACGCTGCCCGGCGTAAGTGACGCCAGCGGCGCTGCGGCCTTTGTCGCGGTTGTGTTTTTCGGCACGATTCTGGCTTTCAGCTTTTACATGATCGGCGTGCACCGCATCGGCCCGGCCAAAGCCAGCCTCATCGCCGCCATCGAACCGGTCAGCGCCGCCTTGCTTGCCCACTTCTGGCTGGGCACCGAATTTGTCTTCCTCGACTTCGTCGGCCTGGTGCTGATTCTCTCCTGCATTTTTCTGCTGGCGAAAAAGGGCTAAAAGAAAACCTGCACAACCCGCCCAAGTCGTTTGCAGACGAAACTCTTGATAGCGTGCGCAGCGTTTTTGCCGGGGCGCACTCCTTTTACAGCGGCGTAGTCGGTGCAAACAGAATTTTCAGGGTATGACGCACCGTCTGCCAGAAACGGGCGAGGAAATTGGCGGATTTGGGGGATTTCATGGCAAAACTTCGGCAAAACAGCGCACGCCGCCATCATACCGTTTTTGCACCAAACGCCCCCTGCCAGCGCCCTTGCCTTCTTTTGCGCTGCGCGTTACCTTGGCGGGCACGCGCAACCGTCCCTTACCGGAGAGAGACAGCATGAACACCGCCACCGCAACCGCCCCGGCAACTTTCGAGCTGGACGACGCCCTGAAAGCACGCATCCTCGCCCTGGCCGGACGCCGCAAGGCCGCGCCTCTGGAAATCGTGCGCGAGGCACTGGCGCATCTGGAACGCGAAGAAGACGAAGACGAGGCTTTCTATCAGGAAGCCTTGCAAGCCGAACGCGACTATCAGGAAACCGGCCTGCACCTGACCGGCGAGGAAGTCATCGACTGGCTGCTGAACACGGAACCGGGAACACCGCCGCCGCCATGCCACACCTGATTGTTACGCCTGAAGCGGCGCAAGGGATGGCGCGCTGCCGCCGATACCTGCTGGCGCGGTCAGCGCAAGCTGCGAAACGGGCTGACCGGGTAATTGCCGCCGCGCTGACAAAACTCGCCATCACGCCGGAACTCGGACGGCTGTACGAGAAAGACCGCAGCTTGCGCGAACTGCTCATCCCCTTCGGCAAAGGTGCCTACCTCGCGCTCTACCGTCACGAGGCGGAGGCGGACGTCGTGCGCATCCTCGCCTTCCGGCACGGGCGGGAAGCAACATACCGCCCCTGATCTGCCCCTGAACGCGCCGGACACGCAGGAGAAGCGCGCGCGCCGTTGCGTTTGCTTGCGATTGAAAACCGTCGCCGCGCCTGCCGGAAAGGATTGCGTGCTTCCAGCATGGGCATCGCATGTTGACATGCACATTGTTGATTTGTTATTTTGCAAAAAAGCCAAGTATGCACCGCATACCCTTGACGCACGAGGACGAAAATGGACGAA
>JAFSWK010000036.1 GCA_017444505.1 Rhodocyclaceae bacterium
AGGGTCGGTTTCCAGCAACGCCTGGTCTTCTTCCCATTGCGTGCTTGCCACCGGCTGAACATGCGGCGGCTGGAAGGGGCGGATAACCTGACCGACGGCGGGCGCTGCTGCCGGACGCGGCGCGGGCGCTTTGGCGCGCGGCGCAGCGCGGCTCAGCTCCACATGGTAATGCGCCTCATCATTGGGCGCACGGCCATCTTCCATGCCGTATTGTTCGGCGATGGTCGGGCGGCGCGTGCGCGCGGGCGCAGCAGCTTTTTTCACCGGCGCAGGTGCGGGCGCGGCGGCCTCGGAGGGCGGGGCGGATTGTGTCAGCGCGCCGATGTCTTCGGCGGGCAGGGCGATGATTTCCACGCCGCCCGAGACGGCGCGGTTCGACAGGACAATGGCATCCGCGCCCAATTCCGCTTTCAGCGCCTGCAACGCCTCGCGGGCGGATTTACCAAAGTAGCGCTTGACGTTCATCGTGGTTCTCCAGAACAGGGTTTTCTCGCACGTTGCCAGTATGCGCCCGCCCCTGTCTGTTCAAACGATGAAATAAACGTGATGAAGTGCCGCTTTTCGTGTTTCGGCAAACCGCGCCGCCTTCACGACACAAAGCGCACCCGGGGGCGGCGGCGGAGAATGCACCGGCGTGTTTTCTGCAACCGGCGTTCGCGCGTGGGAGACGGAGCATCGCTCCGTCCCGGAAGCGGCTTTAGCTGCGACGTGGAAACAAGTTGTCCACCCTACCTTGCTCATTGCTCCGGGGTGAGGGCGAGGCGCAAGCCGACGTTGTCGAGGCGCTGGCCGGAGAAGAGCCTGCCCCGCATGGCCGAACGGACACGCTTGGCATTGCTGAACCAACTGCCGCCACGCAATACGTGACCCTCGCCCGTTTCCGGCCCTTGCGGGTTCGTCATGGCTTCGGCGCTGGCATACGCCTTGCCGTCGTACCAATCGTGAACCAGCTCCCCCACGTTTCCGTGCATGTCGTGCAAACGCCACGCATTCGCCCGCTTCCCGCCTACTGGATGGGTTTCCCGCCCGGCGTTGTTCTGATACCAGGCGTATTCCCCCAACCGCCCCGCGTCGTCACCAAAGCTGTATGCCGTCGTGCTTCCCGCGCGTGCCGCATATTCCCATTCGGCTTCCGTGGGCAAACGGTAGCGGTTATGCCCTTCCTTGGTGTTCAGTTTCTGGATGAACGCCTGCGCGTCCTCCCAGGTCACGCTCTCCACGGGATGGTTCGCGTTCTTGAACCTGCTCGGATTGTTCCCCATCACCGCCTCCCACTGCGCTTGCGTCACCTCGTACTTGCCGAGGTAAAAGGGTTTGGAAATCGTCACTTCATGGCGCGGTTTCTCGTCGCCGGCGCAGTCCTCCGCCTCGGAAGAGCAGCCCATCTGGAACGTTCCCGCCGCAATCAGCACAAACTCCATGCCGATGCTGTTCTTGTAGGTCTGCTCCGGCGCTGCGGCGGTGCAAACGCCGAAAACCAACAGCAGCGTCGCTGCCAGCAGCATGGTTTGGGGTGAGGTTTGTTTCATGGCGGTTTTTCCTGCGGGTTTTGCTTGATGGAAGCGGCGAATTCGTCGCCGACGCTACGCCTTCAAACCGGCGCGTGATGCGCGTGCTTACATTTGCGTGACGAACTTGGTGGTGAGGTAGGCATCCAGCGATTCGGCGCCGCCTTCGGAGCCGATGCCGCTGTCTTTGATGCCGCCGAAGGGTGTCTCGGGCAGGGCGACGCCGGAGTGGTTGATATTGACCATGCCCGCTTCAATGCCGTGGGCGCAGATGTGGGCGATTTTCAGGTTTTCGGTGAATACGTAGGAACACAGGCCGTAGGGCAGGGCGTTGGCCAGGGCGAGGGCTTCGTCCAGATTGTGGAACGGGGCGAGCGGTACCAGCGGGCCGAAGGGTTCTTCGGTCATGATGCGCGCTTGCGCCGGTATTTCGGTGAGCAGCGTGGGGGCGTGGAAATAGCCGGGCAAGTCCGGCAGCGGCGCGCAGGCGTGAATCTGCGCGCCATGGGCGCGGGCGTCGTCCAGAAAACTTTGCATGGTGGTGAGGCGCCGCGCGTGGGTGAGCGGCCCCATGGTGACGTCGGGGTCCAGGCCGTTGCCCAGGCGGATTTTTGATAGTTCGGCGGTGAAACATTCAATGAATTGTTCGTAGACCGTTTGCTGAATGTAGAAACGCGAGGGCGAGATGCATACTTGTCCGGCGTTGCGGGTTTTGTAGCGGCACAGCAGTTGTGCGGCGCGTGGAATGTCGGCATCGGCGAAGACGAGCACGGGGGCGTGGCCGCCCAGTTCCATGGTGACCCGTTTCATGTGCGCGCCGGCCTGGGCGGCGAGCTGTTTGCCTACCGGTACGGAGCCGGTAAAGGAGATTTTGCGCACGGCAGGCGAGGCGATGGGCGTCTCGGAAACGTGCGCGGGTTCGCCCCAGACGATGTTCAGACAGCCCGCTGGCAGTCCGGCATCGTGAAACGTGCGCGCCATTGCCAGCACACCGCTGGGGCAGTCTTCCGGCCCTTTGAGGATGATGGTGCAGCCGGCGGCCAGCGCTGCGCCGACTTTGCGGATGGCCTGGTTGTAGGGGAAATTCCAGTGCGAGAAGGCGCAGCATACGCCGATGGGTTCGCGCAGCACGAGTTGCTTGACTTCGGGCGAGCGCGGCGGGATGACGCGCCCGTAAATGCGGCGGGCCTCTTCGGCGTGCCAGTCGCAGTGGTCGGCACAGCCGAGCACTTCAATGCGCGCTTCGGCCAGCGGTTTGCCTTGGTCGAGCGTAATCTGGCGGGCGATGCTGTCGACGCGCTCGCGCGCCAGTTCTCCAGCGCGGCGCAGGATGGTGCCGCGTTCCAGCGGCGAGGTGTTTTTCCAGCTACGCAAGGCGCGCTCGGCGGCGCTGACGGCGCGGGCGAGGTCGTCATCGCTGGCCAGCGGCAGTTCGCCCAGGGTTTCCAGCGTGGCGGGGTTGATGACGGGCTGGGTGCGACGCCCGGTTGCGCCGAGAAATTCGCCGTCAATATAGAGATGCAGCGCTTCGTATTCTGTGCGGGCGGTGTTCATGGGCGGGTTCCTTGTCGAAAGAGGCGGGCTGCGCACAGTATAAGCACGGCCAGCGCGATGAGCAGCAGCGGCCAGTCGGTCAGATGCAGATAGGGCGTCATGCCGGTGGTGGGTTGCACCGAGAGCGTGAGCGCGCCAATCGTGGCGGGGGCAAGGGCGGCGAGTGTGCGCCCGTGCGGGTCGAGGGCGGCGGTCATGCCGTCGTTGCTGCCGGAAAGGTAGGGGCGCGCCGTTTCCAGTGCGCGCGCGCGCCCGATTTGCAGGTGTTGCGCCTGGGCGAGCGAGTCGCTGCCATACCACGAGAGGTTGGAAAGATTGAGCAACACGCCGGCATCGAGCGCGTTGCGGGCGATTTCGTGACCGAAGAGGTTTTCATAACAGATGTTCAGCGCGATGCGGTGCGTGTCGATGCGAATCGGCATCTGGCGGGCAGGCGCGGGGGTTTGGTCGGACATCGGGATGTTGATGAGCTGGTAGAACCAGCCAAAGAGCGGCGGCGAATATTCGCCAAACGGCACCAGATGGTGTTTGCCGTACCGTTGCCCTTCGCCTTGCCCGTAAGTGATGGCGGAGTTGAAGGCTTGCTGTTGCTCGTTGCGCAGGAAAATGCCGACCAGCAGCGTTTGCCCGAGGGTGGCCATGCGCAGGCGCTCGCGGATGGCGTCGGTAAGCTGGTCTTCAAACACGGGCAGCGCCGATTCGGGCAGCACAATCAGGCGGGCGGGATGCTGGTACATCAGGTCGATGAAGCGTTCAAGCCATGCGAAGAAATGGTCTGGGTCCCATTTCAGCGATTGTTCTACGTTGGGCTGCAACAGCGAGACTTCCAGCGGCGCGCCCTCCGCCTGCGTCCATTCCGCTTTTCCGGCGGCCAGCCCCACGGCGCAGACGGCGGCGATGGCAAGGGCAGCAAAACGCGCGCGCAGATGCACGCAGGCTGCCGCCAGCGCCGCGACCAGCGCGCCGACGCCATAGGCGCCGATGAGCGCAAACCAGCCATCGAGTGCGCCGTGGCCGGTGGCCTGCGTGTAGCCAATGGCCAGCCACGGAAAGCCGGTGAATACCGTGCCGCGCAGCCATTCGCCCAGCGCCCAGCAACTGCCGAAGAGTGCGACGGCGCGCAGGCGCGGATTTTCCCCGCGCAGGCGCACAAACACCGCCGAGGCCAGCGCCGGAAACAGCGCCAGCCAGGCGCAGAACAGGCCGACGGCGAGCACGGTAAACGGCAGCCACATGCCGCCGAAACGGTGCAGCGCGATGCCCAGCCAGCCCACGCCGACGACAAAATCCGCCCAGCCCCAGACAAAGCCTAGCGCAAACGCACGCCATGCGCGCGTCTCGTGCCGCAAACAGGCAACCAGCACGCCGAGCGTGAAAAGCGGCAGCGGATACAGTTCAAACGGCGCGAAGGCCAGCACATTGAGCGCGCCTGCCGCAGCGCACAGAAAGAGGCGCAGCACAAAGGCGCGGCGGCTGTCGCCGTCGGGAAGGGAAAGGAAGGTGGGCAGGCGCACGGGCGGTCAGTCCGCGTCGGCGGCGGGACGGTCGGGCGGCAGGGGCGAGGGCACGGGCGGGGCGGCGCGCCGTTCGACCAGCAGGGTGTGAATGCGGCGCGTGTCGGCGCGCACGACGCGGATGAACAGACCGGCAATCTGCACGCTTTCGCCGGTGCGCGGCAGCCGCCCGAGGTGGCGGGTGAGATAGCCGCCGATGGTTTCGACTTCGTCATCGGTCAGCGCCACGCCAAAGGCTTCGTTGAAGTCTTCCAGTTCGGTGCAGGCGCGCACGCGGTAGCGCGAATCGCGGTAGAGGCGGATGTTGTCTTCGTCCTCGTCGTCGTATTCGTCCTCAATTTCGCCCACAATCTGTTCCAGCACGTCTTCAATCGTCACCAGTCCGGCGACGCCGCCATATTCATCAACGGCAATCGCCATGTGGTTGCGGTTGACGCGAAATTCGCGCAGCAACTGGTTCAACGGCTTGGATTCGGGCACAAACACCGCCGGACGCAGCATCTGCGCCAGGTCAAACGGCTGACCGGCGTAGTGGCGCAGCAGGTCTTTGGCCAGCAGGATGCCGGCGACGTCGTCCTTATCGTCGGCGCGGATGGTGGGAAAACGCGAATGGCCGGTTTCCACGACGAAGTCGGCGATTTTGTCGAGCGGGTCGTTGAGGGTGACAACGTCCATCTGCGCTCGCGGCACCATGACTTCATGCACGCGCATGTCGCTCATGCGCAGCGCGCCTTCAAAAATGGACAATACGTCCGCGCCGATTACGCCCTGGGCACCGGCGTCCCGGATGGCTTCAAGCAACTGGCTGCGGGGGTCGCCCTGCGGGAAAAGTCGCCGTGACAGACGTTGGAGCAGGGATGGGGGTTCGTCGGCAGGTTCCATTGCGGGCAAAAAGAAAACAGGCGAGGGCAGCATACCACGGACGCGCGCGGCTAGGCGGCGGCGCGGTACGGGTCGGCAAAACCCAGACGCGCCAGAATTTCGACTTCGCGCGCTTCCATGATTTCGGCATCAATGAGCGTTTCGTGGTCGAAACCTTGCAGGTGCAACATGCCGTGCACCAGCAGGTGCGCAAAATGCGCCGCCAGCGTTTTGCCTTGCGCTTGCGCTTCGCGCACGACTACCGGCACGCACAGCGCAATGTCGCCGCAGATGGGCGCGTCGGCGGGCTGCTCGTCATAGACGAAGGTGAGCACGTTGGTGGCGTAGTCGCGCCCGCGAAAGTCGCGGTTCAGTTGCAAACCTTCGCGCGCGCCGACCAGCCGGATGGTGGCCTCGCAAACGTTTTCGGGCAGCACGGCGGCCAGCGCCCAGGCGCGCAGTTGCGCGGCGGCGGGCGTTTGCGCGCGGTTGCGAGCGCCGAGTGCTTTTTGAACATGCAGACGCGAGCGGGCAGGGCGGTTCATGGCGGTGGGCATCCTTGTGCGGGGCGTGGGGTTCTAGCGCCGCCGCCGCGCCGGGCGCGCAGGGGCAGCGTCGGCTTCGGCAGCTTCGGCGGCTTCATAGGCGGCGACGATGCGCGAGACCAGCGGGTGACGGACAACGTCGCTTTTCTCAAAGACGGTGAAACCAATGCCCGCAACGTTCGCAAGAATGGCGCGCGCTTCCAGCAGGCCGCTTTGTACGCCATTGGGCAGGTCGATTTGCGTCGGGTCGCCGGTGACGACGGCGCGCGAATGCGCGCCGATGCGCGTCAGAAACATCTTCATCTGCTCGCGCGTGGTGTTTTGCGCCTCATCCAGAATGACGAAGGCGTTATTCAACGTGCGCCCGCGCATGAAGGCGAGCGGGGCGATTTCCAGCGCGTTGCGCTCTTGCAGTTTGCTCACGCGCTCAAAGCCCATGAGTTCATAGAGCGCGTCGTAGAGCGGGCGCAAATACGGGTTGACCTTCTGCGCCATGTCGCCGGGCAGAAAGCCCAGCCGCTCGCCCGCTTCGACGGCGGGACGGGTGAGCACGATGCGCTCGACTTCTTCGCGTTCCAGCGCGTGCACCGCACAGGCCACGGCGAGATAGGTTTTGCCCGTGCCCGCCGGCCCCGTGCCAAAGGTGATGCCGTGGCGACGGATGTTGTCGAGATATTCCACCTGATGGCGCGTGCGCCCGCGCACCTGCACGTTGCGCAGCGCCAGCACGGGCGGGGGCGAGCTTTTGGACGCAGGCGCGGCGGCAGACGGCGGCGCATCGGAGGCGACTTGCGAAAGTTCGTAGTGCATGTCTTCGGGCGCAAGCGGCTGTTCGGCGCGAAGGTACAGCGCATCCAGCGCCTGCGCCAGCGCCTCGGCATGTTTGCCGGAAAGGGTGAATTCCGCCCCGCGCCGGACAATGCGCACGCCGCAAACCTCTTCCATATGGCGCAGGTTGCCATCGAGCGCGCCGCACAGATTCACCAGACGGGCATTGTCGACCGGCGCAAAGACAAGATGGGCAACGTTTCGGCTTGTCGTCATCGCGCGCGCCTCACTCGTGAATGAGCACTTCGCCGCGCAGACTGTGCGGCAACGCGGCGGTGATGCGAACGTCGACCATCTCGCCAATCAAGCGCGCGGGCGCGGGGAAGTTGACCACGCGGTTATTGGCCGTGCGTCCGGAAAGCTCCTGCGCGTTTTTGCGCGACACACCTTCGACCAGCACGCGCTCCACGCCGCCGACCATCGCCTCGCTGAAAGCGCGCACGTTTTCATCCAGCGCCGCCTGCAAGCGCGCCAGCCATTGCAGCTTGGTCGCCTGCGGCACCTCGTCGGCATAATCCGCCGCTGGCGTGCCGGGGCGCGGGCTGTATACAAAGCTGAACGAAGCATCGAACTGCAATTCCTTCACCAGCG
>JAFSWK010000037.1 GCA_017444505.1 Rhodocyclaceae bacterium
CAGCGCAGCAACAGCGTGACGCAACGCGCCGCTGTGCTCTTGATTATCGCGTGCGCGTCCCCATCTTCGGAGCATCATCCCCACACTTCCACGAGAGGACAACACCATGCGAATGGACAAACTGACCACGGCCTTTCAGTCCGCCCTGGCGGATGCGCAAAGTCTGGCGCTGGGGCGGGACAATCCCGCCATCGAGCCGGTGCATGTGCTGGCCGCGCTTTTGAATCAGCCGGACGGCTCGGCGGCGGCCTTGCTCGCCCGCGCGGGCGCACAACCGGCGGCGCTGAAAAACGCGGTGACGACGGCGCTGGAAAACTTGCCGCGTCTGGAACAGCACGAAGGCGAACTGGCCCTCAGCCGCGACCTGGGCAAACTGCTGAACATGGCCGACCGCGCCGCTCAGCAGCGCGGCGACCGCTTCATCGCCAGCGAACTCTTTTTGCTGGCGATGCTGCACGACAAGCAGCATGGACGTTTGCTGAAAGACGCGGGCGTGCAGGAAGCGGCGCTTGCCGCCGCCATTGATGCCGTGCGCGGTGGCGCTTCGGTCGACAACGCCGGGGCGGAATCGCAGCGCGAGGCGCTGAAAAAATACTGTCTGGATTTGACCGAGCGCGCCCGCGCGGGCAAGCTCGATCCGGTCATCGGGCGTGACGATGAAATCCGCCGTTCCATCCAGATTCTGCAACGGCGCACGAAAAACAATCCGGTTCTGATTGGCGAGCCGGGCGTGGGCAAGACGGCCATCGTCGAAGGGCTGGCGGCTCGCATCGTGAACGGCGAAGTGCCCGAGACGCTGAAAGACAAGCGCGTGCTTTCGCTGGACATGGCCGCGCTGCTGGCCGGTGCGAAATATCGCGGCGAGTTTGAGGAACGCTTGAAGTCCGTGCTGCAAGACATCGCCCGCGAAGAAGGGCGGGTGATTTTGTTCATCGACGAAATTCATACGATGGTGGGCGCGGGCAAGGCCGAAGGCGCGATGGATGCGGGCAACATGCTCAAACCGGCGCTGGCGCGCGGCGAGCTGCACTGCATCGGTGCGACCACGCTGGACGAATACCGTCAGTACATCGAAAAAGATGCTGCGCTGGAACGCCGCTTTCAGAAAGTGCTGGTGGAAGAGCCGACGGTGGAAGCGACCATCGCCATTTTGCGCGGCTTGCAGGAAAAGTACGAAATCCACCACGGCGTGGAAATCACCGACCCGGCCATCGTTGCCGCCGCCGAGCTTTCCAGCCGCTACATTACCGACCGCTTTTTGCCCGACAAGGCCATCGACCTGATTGATGAAGCGGCCAGCCGCATCAAGATGGAAATTGATTCCAAGCCCGAGGTGATGGACAAGCTCGACCGGCGCATGATTCAGTTGCAGATTGAGCGCGAGGCGGTGAAGAAGGAAAAGGATGACGCTTCGCGCAAGCGCCTGCAAGGTATCGAAGAAGAGCTGGCGCGGCTCACCCGCGAGTACAACGATCTGGAAGAAATCTGGAAGGCGGAAAAAGCCCGCGCCCAGGGTTCGACGCACATCAAGGAAGAAATCGAACAGCTCCGCGCGCAGATGGCGGACTTTCAGCGCAAGGGTCAGCTCGACAAGGTGGCCGAGCTGCAATACGGCAAGCTGCCGCAACTGGAAGCGCAACTCAAGGCCGCCGAAACCGAAGGCGCCACGGGCGCGCCGTTCCGCCTGCTGCGCACGCAGGTGGGCAGCGAGGAAATCGCCGAAGTCGTCTCGCGCGCCACGGGCATTCCGGTCGCCCGCATGATGCAGGGCGAGCGCGAAAAACTGCTGCACATGGAAGAGCATCTGCACGAGCGCGTCGTCGGTCAGGAAGAAGCCGTGCGGCTGGTCAGCGAAGCTATCCGCCGTTCGCGCGCGGGCTTGTCCAGTGAAAACCGCCCCTATGGTTCCTTCCTCTTTTTGGGGCCGACCGGCGTGGGCAAGACGGAGCTGTGCAAAACGCTGGCCGGTTTCCTCTTCGATTCGGAAGAACACCTGATTCGCATCGACATGAGCGAGTTCATGGAAAAACATTCCGTCGCCCGTCTCATCGGCGCGCCGCCGGGCTATGTCGGTTACGAAGAAGGCGGCTATCTCACCGAGCAGGTGCGGCGCAAGCCGTACAGCGTCATCCTCTTCGACGAGGTGGAAAAGGCGCATCCGGATGTTTTCAACGTCCTGCTGCAAGTGCTCGACGATGGCCGCATGACGGACGGGCAGGGCAGGACAGTGGATTTTCGCAATACCGTCATCGTCATGACCTCCAACCTGGGCAGCGAGCGCATCCAGCATCTGAGCCAAGCCAGCAATGACGAGCTGAAAGCTGCCGTGATGAGTGAAGTGAAGGGCTTTTTCCGCCCCGAGTTCATCAACCGTATTGATGAAGTCATCGTCTTCCACGCCTTGCGCGAAGAGCACATTCAGGGCATCGCGCGCATTCAGTTGCAGTATTTGCAGGCGCGGCTGGCACGGCTGGAACTGCGGCTGGAAGTCGCCCCCGACGTGCTCGCGCTCATCGCCCGTGCTGGTTTCGACCCTGTGTTCGGCGCCCGCCCGCTCAAACGCGCCATGCAGGACAAGCTGGAAAACGCGCTGGCGCGCGAAATCCTCGAAGGCCACTTTGCCGCCGGCGACACCATCACCGTGCGACTGGGCAAAGGGGAAGCACTGCGTTTTGAAAAACAGGCGGCGGTGCAATAAACTCGCGCCCATCTTGCCCGACGGCGCGCAGTCCGTCGGGCGCTGTTTTTTCACGTTATGCCCAGACACAGCACGCTACGCCCGCTCGCCGCGCAAGACCTGGACGCCGTCCTGCACGTCCAGCGCCAGTGTTACCACGCCGGTCTGCTGGAAGACGGCGCGGCGCTGGCCGCCAAAATCGCCGCCGCAAACCAGTGCGCGAACCCTACCGCCTGGTGCGCCGTGCATCCGCAAGGCGAAGTGCTGGCCTACGCCATCGCCTATCCTTTGGACCCCGCGCGTCAGCCGCCGCGCTGGAATACGCCGTGCGCGCCCGCGCATCCCGCCGAGGCCACGCATCTGTATGTACACGACATTGCCGTCGCCCCCGCCGCGCGCCGTGTGCGTCTGGCCGAGCGGCTGCTGGCGCGCGTACTGGC
>JAFSWK010000038.1 GCA_017444505.1 Rhodocyclaceae bacterium
GAGTTGCGCGCTTTCTTCCCAGCCTTCTTCCATCATGCAGCCGTGGCCGAAGCCGGGCAGGATGTGCGCCGGTAGCTGGTAGCTGGCCGCCGTCATGTAGACCAGTGAAGGCGGAATCAGGCGGTCAAACTCCGCGCCGAGGATGAGCATGGGCGGGCGCTGTTGCATGAGGACGGGGTTGGGCAGGTTGAAGAAGGTCATGTCCCACAGCGCGCGGTGCGATTCGGGCTGGGCACAGGCGGCGATGTATTCCAGACGGCGCTCGTCCAGCGGGCGGTAAAAGAGCGCGTCCCGAATGCTGTCCGTGCTGGGCGCCGCGCCCATCATGGCCTGGTTGAGGTCGACGAGCACGTTCGGACTGCTCCATGCCAGCCCCAGCGCCGAGCCGAGCAAACCCTGCGGCGGCACGGAACAGAGCAGCACGCTGGCGGCAGTGACTGGATGCACGTCCTGTTCCAGATACTTTTGCACCACCATGCCGCCCATCGAGTGACCGATGAGAATGGGCGGCTGGTCAAACTGGCGGGTGATGTGGGCGACGTTTTCGACGTAGTCGTCGATGCCGTAACTATCCAGATACTCGCGCCCACGGCTGTTGCCGTGCGCCACCAGCGAGAGGGCATAACAGGGGTAGCCGCGTTCGGCAAACCAGGGCAGGTAGTTATCCTGCCAGCACCAGGCGGCGGTGTAGGCGCCGTGAATGAAAAGAATGGGATTGGGACGGGAAGGGTTGTCCAGCCCGGCGGTGAGCAATTCCAGCCCGTCGCGGTCAGGCAGTGGGGCAATCATGGGCGCACCTCGTGGGCGGAGAAAAAAGCGTTCATGGTCAATCCTTTTTACGTGTTACACGTCGCAGTGTACCGCAAGGTTGCAGGATGACGGCGGTGCGCGTCAGTTTTGCAGTGCGGCCTGGCGCAGGCGGAAGAGTTCGTCGCGTGCGCGGGCGGCGGCTTCAAATTCGAGGTCGCGCGCGTGTTGCTGCATTTCTTTTTCCAGACGGCGAATTTCGCGCCCCAGCGCCTTTTCGTCGCGCAGCAGCGCGGCCAGGCGTTCGGCTTCGGCGTGGCGGCTGGCGGTCTCGGCCTGCGTGGCGGCGTCCGTGCCTTCGGGGTTGATGTCGATGATGCTTTTGATGGGTTTGGTGACGGTGCGCGGCGTGATGCCGTGGCGGGCGTTGAAGGCAAGCTGTTTTTCGCGACGGCGTTCGGTCTCGTCGATGGCCGCCTGCATGGAGCGCGTAATGCTGTCGGCATAGAGGATGGCCGTGCCGTGAATGTGGCGCGCGGCGCGCCCGATGGTTTGAATCAGCGAACGCTCGGAGCGCAAAAAGCCTTCCTTGTCGGCGTCCAGCACGGCGACCAGCGAGACTTCGGGAATGTCCAGCCCTTCGCGCAGCAGGTTGATGCCCACGAGAATGTCAAACTCGCCACGGCGCAGGTCGTGGATGAGTTCGACGCGCTCGACGGTTTCAATGTCGGAATGCAGATAGCGCGCTCTGAGGTGGTTGTCGGTGAGGTAGCCGGTGAGGTCTTCGGCCATGCGCTTGGTGAGCGTCGTGACCAGAATGCGCTCGCCGGCGGCGATGCGCTGTTTGGCCTCGGTCAGCAAGTCGTCGACCTGCGTGCTGGCCGGGCGCACGATGATTTCGGGGTCGACCAGTCCGGTGGGGCGCACAACCTGTTCGACCACTTGCGCCTGATGTTCGCGCTCGTAGTCGGCGGGCGTGGCGGAAATAAAGATGGTTTGCGGCATCAGGGCTTCAAATTCGGCAAAGCGCAGCGGGCGGTTATCCATGGCCGAGGGCAGGCGAAAGCCGTATTCGACGAGGTTTTCCTTGCGCGAGCGGTCGCCCTTGTACATGCCGCCGATTTGCGGGATGGTGACGTGCGATTCATCAATGAACAGCAGCGCATCCGGCGGCAGATAATCGACCAGCGTGGGCGGCGGCTCGCCCGCCTTGCGCCCAGAGAGATGGCGCGAGTAGTTTTCGATGCCCTTGCAAAAGCCCATCGCGTCGAGCATTTCCAGGTCCAGACGGGTGCGCTCGCCGATGCGCTGCGCTTCCACCAGACGGGTGTTGGCTTCAAAAAACGCAATCCGCTCGGCCAGTTCCACGCGGATGCGCTCCATCGCTTGCCGCACCGTTTCGCGCGGCGTCACGTAATGGCTGGACGGGAAGACCGTGTAGCGCAGCAGGCGTTCCAGAATCTGCCCGGTGAGCGGGTCGAAGAGCGAGAGTTTTTCGACCTCGTCGTCAAACAGCTCAATGCGCAGCGCGCGCTCGGCGTTTTCGGCGGGGAAGACGTCGATGATGTCGCCGCGCACGCGAAACGTGCCGCGCGCAAAATCAAATTCGGTGCGGCTGTATTGCATGTCGACCAGACGCGCGATGATTTCGCGCTGCGGCATCCGCTCGCCTTCGCGCACATGCAGAATCATGGCGTGGTAATCGACCGGGTCGCCAATGCCGTAGATGGTGGACACGGTGCCGACAATCACCACGTCGCGCCGTTCCAGCAGGCTTTTCGTGGCCGACAGGCGCATCTGCTCGATTTGCTCGTTGACCGAAGAATCTTTCTCGATGAACAAATCGCGCGACGGCACGTAGGCTTCGGGCTGATAGTAGTCGTAATAGCTGACGAAATATTCCACTGCGTTTTGCGGGAAAAATTTGCGCAACTCGGCATACAACTGCGCCGCCAGCGTCTTGTTTGGCGCCAGCACCAGCGCCGGACGCCCGCAGCGGGCGATAACGTTGGCCATCGTAAAGGTCTTGCCCGAACCGGTCACGCCCAGCAGGGTTTGATACATCAGCCCGTCGCGCAGCCCCTGGGAAAGCTGCTCGATGGCCTGCGGCTGGTCGCCCGCCGGAGCAAAGGGCAGGTGCAGGCGAAAGTCGCTGTTCGCAAAGGTTTGAACGTTCGTGTCAGACATGAAACGGGGCGCGCGCGGTGTTTTACAAACGCGGGATTCTCGCGCAAAATTTCGCCTGCCGCACGCCCCGCGTTGCGGCTTCTTTTCGTCGCACCGCCTTTTTTCGGAGACTGTCCATCATGTCCGCATCGCTTTTTGCCCACGTCGAACTCGCCCCGCGCGACCCCATCCTTGGTCTGAACGAAGCCTTCGCCGCCGACCCGCGCGCCGACAAGGTCAATCTTGGCGTGGGCGTGTATTACGACGAAAACGGCAAAATTCCGCTGCTGGAAGCCGTGGCGCAGGCCGAGGCCGAACGCCTCGCCGCCCGTCCGCCGCGTGGCTATCTGCCCATTGACGGCGTGCCCGCCTACAACCAGGGCGTGCAGGCGCTGCTCTTTGGTGCCGATGCCGCGCTGGTGCGCGAAGGCCGCGCCGTCACCGTGCAGGCGCTGGGCGGTACTGGCGCGCTGAAAATCGGCGCGGATTTTTTGAAGCGCCTGAAACCCGACGCGAAAGTGCTCATTTCCAACCCAAGCTGGGAAAACCACCGCGCGCTGTTTGAAGCCGCCGGTTTCACCGTGGAAACCTACCCGTATTTTGACCCCGCCACTCGTGGCGTGGCCTTTGAAGCGATGCGCGATTTTCTCGCCACGCAGCCTGCGGGCACCATCGTGCTGCTGCACGCCTGTTGTCACAACCCCACGGGGGCGGATTTGAGCGCAGCGCAATGGCGCGAAATCGTCGCCGTGTGCGACAAACAAGGGCTGGTGCCTTTCCTGGACATGGCCTATCAGGGCTTTGCCGACGGTTTGCAGGAAGACGCCGTGGCCGTGCGGCTGTTTGCCGAAAGCGGGCAAAACGTGTTCATTTCCAGCTCGTTTTCCAAGTCGCTGTCGCTGTATGGCGAGCGCGTCGGCGCGCTGACGATGGTCACCAGCAGCCGCGATGAGAGCGCGCGCGTGCTCTCGCAGGTCAAGCGCGTCATCCGCACCAATTATTCCAACCCGCCCACGCACGGCGGCGCGATTGTCGGCGCGGTCTTGAGCACGCCCGCGCTGCGCACGCAGTGGGAAAACGAACTGGCCGGAATGCGCCAGCGCATCCGCCAAATGCGCGAAGAACTGGTGCGCAAACTGGCGGGGGCTGGTGCAAAGAGCGATTTTTCGTTCATCACCCGTCAGCGCGGCATGTTCTCTTACACGGGGCTAAGCGCCGCGCAGGTCGAACGGCTGCGCAACGATTTCGGCATCTACGCCGTCTCTACCGGACGCATTTGTCTCGCAGCCATCAACGGCAAGAACATCGACGCCGTCGCCCAAGCCATCGCCGCCGTGCTCTAAGCGCGCAACCGTGCGCTTGATGACAGGCCGCCCACGGGCGGCCTGTTTGTTTGCGGCGAAGCACTGCTTTCCCACGCCGCCTTAGGCGCCGACTCCGTAAAACAAAGCGGTGCTTTGTCTCCCGGCGCCCGTTAGTCTGTCGGGGTCAGCCGGGCGAGCAGGGCGCGTTCGACTTCCAGCAGGCGGTCGGGCATGGCCAGCGCGCCGCCCTTGATGACGAAGGTGTCTTCGGCGCGTTCGCCCAGCGTGGTAATGCGCGCCATTTCCACTTCAATACCGTGTTCCGAAAGTACCTGCGCGACGGTAAACAACAGCCCGGGACGGTCGGTGGCGGTGAGGTTGAGGATAAAACGCTGCCCGGCTTCGTCCGGGCGGATGCTGATTTGCGGCGGTATCGGAAAATGCTTCGCCTGCCGGGATATGCGCCCGGCCTGCGGGACGCGGGGACGCTCTGCCCGCAAACTGGCAAGCAGCGCCTTTTCTACGGTGTCGACCATCTCGGCGATGGGACGTTCGCGCGGGTCGGCAAGCAAAAAACTGTCCAGCGCCCAGGCGCGCGCAGATGTGTGCACCTTGGCGTCCAGAATGGATAAGCCCAGAGCACCAAAGCAGCCAGTGATGCGCAGGAAAAGCTCCGGAAAATCATCGGCATAAACCATGACCTGCAAATTGCCCGCCTGCGCGGCTTCGCGTGCTTTGACAATCGGCGGCGAGAGCGAACGCTGGTGCAGCGTGAAGGTGTGCCAGGCAATTTCGTCGGCGTCGTGACGCATGAAGTACAGCGAGTCCAGCCGCTCCCACAGCGGCATTTCTTCGCCGCTGTCCAGGCGCAGAAGGAGCGCCCCGTCCTCGCCCAGTGCCTCCGCGACGCCTTCGATGGCCTCACCGTCGCGCTCAGCGCGCACGCGCCGCCCGAGGGTCACCATGCGGCGGGCGCACTCCGC
>JAFSWK010000039.1 GCA_017444505.1 Rhodocyclaceae bacterium
CGGATTTTGCGCTGCCGCCGTTGCGTCAGGCTGCATCCGGCGCGCGCCGTGGCTGGCGGCGCTGGTGGCCGCAGGCGGCGGGCGCGCCGCAGTGGTGTGGCGCACGGGCGGAGCAACTGCCGTTTGCGGATGCGTGTTTTGATGTGGTCTGGGCAAACGGTTTGCTGCACTGGCTGGCGGACGTGCCTGCGGTGCTGGCGGAAATCCGCCGCGTGCTCGCGCCGGATGGCCTGTTTCTGTTCGCCACGCTGGGGCCGGATACGCTGCGCGAAGTGCGCGCGCTGGCGCCGGCGCGCGTTCATGCCTTTTGGGACATGCACGATTTGGGCGACGCGCTGCTGGCCGCCGGTCTGCAAGCGCCAGTGATGGAAATGGAAATGCTCACGCTGCGCTATACCTGCGCGGCGGATTTGTGGCGCGATTTGCGCGCCGGTGGCGCGGGCAATGCCCGCGCGGATGCGCCGCAGCATCTGGGGCATCGCGGCGCCTTGCACGATCTGGCGCGGGCGCTGGAAGCCGGACGCGGCGACGATGGCCGCTTTGCGGTGCGCGCCGAACTTGTCTTTGGTCACGCCTGGGGCGGGGAGGGGAACGCGCCGAGGAACGCGCCGGGCACGCCGCAGGTGATGCGGTTTTTTGCGCCGCCGGGGCAGTGACGCGGCGCTTTAGCGCGGCGCTTTGCCGCCGGGTTTGGCGGGTTTGGGCTGGAAGGCGAGGCAGGGCTGGCCGCTGCTCATGCGCACTTCAACGCTGGGCAGGTTCAGGCTGCGAAAGCCGATGATTTTGCAGCCGTAAGGCATACCGCGCTCGTGGGTGATGAATAGCCCCTGACAGCGAAAGCAGTCGGGATTGGGCGGGCGGTTCATTCGGACGGGCGGGCGAGCAGCTTGCGGATGGTTTGCAGCAGCTCCGCTTCGTTGAAAGGTTTGCCCAGATAGTGGTCTGCGCCCAGCTCGGCGGCGCGGCTGCGGTGTTTTTCCGCCGTGCGCGAGGAAATCATGACAATCGGGATGTGGGCGGTGCTGCCTTGCGCGCGCAGCCGCTTGAGCAGCACAAAGCCATCCATGCGGGGCATTTCGATGTCGCTCAAAATCAGCGCGGGACGGTTCTGGGTAATCAGGGTGAGGGCTTCTTCGCCGTTGCTGGCCGCCAGCGACTGGAAACCGGCGCGATCCAGCGTGCGGGCGGTGTGCGAGCGCACGGTGATGGAATCATCGACGATGAGAATCAGCGGACGGGCTTCGCCATCCGTCTGTTCGACGCCGGAGGCTGCGCGCTGGGAAGAACTGGCGAGCAGGGCGAAGGGGTTGATGGCGATTGCGACGGTGTCATCCGGCAGCAGTGCCGCGCCCTGAATGCCGGGAATGCGGGCAAGCTGCGGGCCGGCGTTTTGCAGCAGAATTTCGCGCGAGGCGACAAATTCGCTGCACCGCAAGGCGAGAATGCGCGCGCCGCTGCGCAGCAGCAAGGTGTGCTGGGCTTCGGGCGGAATCGCGCTGGGACGCCGCCCCAGCAGGCTGGAGAGCAGCAGCGGCGTGTGGTAGGCGTTTTCGTGGATGACTTCTTCACCCGGCTCAAAATGGCGAATGACCAGGTGGGACGAAATGGCGAAGGTGTGGTTGCCTTCGCGCACCAGCATGGACGGAATGAAGACAGTGGCCAGCGGCAGGCGGATGTAGACGCCCAGCCCTTCGCCGGTGCTTGTTTTCAGAACCATGCGCCCCTTGGCCGCGTCGATGGCGGCATGAACAATGTCCATGCCGATGCCGCGCCCGGAGACGGTGGAAACATCATGCGCAGTGCTGAAGCCGGGGTGGAAAATGAGACGGGCGAGGGTTTCCGTGCCGGGCGCATCGCCTTCGGCAGGCAGCAGCCCCAATTGACGACCGCGCTCGGCAATGGCTTCCAGGTTCAGACCGCGACCGTCGTCGGTCAGGTCGATTTGCAGTTCGTCGTCGTTGCGGCGCACGTGAATGGCAATCAGCCCGGCTTCCGACTTGCCTTGCTGGAGACGGACTTCGGGCGTCTCAATGCCGTGGGCGACGGCGTTGCGCAGCAGGTGTTCCAGCGGACCGGTGATGTGTTCGAGCAAGGTGCGTTCCAGCTCGGCATCTTCGCCGGTGATTTCCAGCCGGGCGCGCTTGCCGGTCTGGCGGGTGCTCTCACGCACCACGCGGTGCAGTCGTTCGCTGATGGTGCGGAAGGCGGCGGCGCGGGTGTCGGCCAGGGTTTGCTGCATGTCGTGACACAACATGCTTTGCTGGCGCAGGGCGACGTGAATCTGCTCAGTGGCGCGCTCAAAACCTTGCCGCAGGCTGTCAATATCGGCGCTGCTCTCGGAAAACTGGCGGGCGAGTTCTTGCAGGCGGGTGTAGCGGTCGAGCTCCAGCGGGTCGAAGGCTTCGTCGGAAGCGTGCTGGGCGGCTTGCTGGGAGAGCATCTGCAAGTCCGACTGCAATTCGGCTTCGCGGCTGTGTTCGCGCAAACGCGAGAGACTGGCACCCAGTTCGCGCAGGCCGCGCTGCATACTTTCGAGGTGGTTTTCAATGCGGGTGCGCGCCAGCGTGAGTTCGCCAATCTGACGGGTGAGCTGCTGGAGCGTGTCGGTATCCACACGGATGCTGACGGGCACGGCTTCCGTGCCGTGCGTGCGCAGTTCTTCGAGCAGGTGCTGGGCGTGGTCGCTGCCCGCGAGCAGGGTTTCAATGAGGGCGGCGACCGGGCGGTCTTCGCCCAGCAGGGCTTCCTGCTGGTGCAGGTGGGCGGCCAGATCGGCAGCCTTGACCATGTTGGCATTGCCTTTCATGGTGTGCAGCAGGCGGGCAATCTGGGTGGATGCGTCGGTATTCTGCGGGCTGGCCTGCCATTGACGCAGATAGGCGACCAATTGGGCGAGCAGTTCGCTTTCTTCTTCCAGGAAGAGGGGGAAGATGTTTTGCGGGCCGTCCGAACGGATTGCGGCGCGCGCCGGTGCGCCCGCGCCCGCACCCG
>JAFSWK010000040.1 GCA_017444505.1 Rhodocyclaceae bacterium
CCCCAACCCGCCGGGAGAAGCCGCCATCACCACAAACACCACCAGCGTGATGCCCGCCAGCGTCGGCACCATCAACAAAAGACGGCGAAAAACATAGACCAGCATTCACAAACACACACACAAAAACCATCCGCGCGGCAGTGTACCGCCCGCGTACAGCATCACCAAGCGCAGTTATACTGCGCCGGTTTTGAACTTGCTGACCGTGCCCATGCCTGCCGTTTTCCGCCGTCTTGCCCCGTACTGGGAACTCCTCGCGCCGCTGCTGTTGCTGGTAGCCAATTACTTCATCTTCCGCCTGATTCAAGATGTGGCACCCCTCCCGGCAAGCTGGACGGCGCTGCTCATCATCGCCTCGCCGCTGCTGTTTTTCTATTGCCTCGTGCGCATCCTCTTGCCGCCGCTGGCCGCCGCCTGTCTGGTCACGCTGCTGCACCTCATCCTCAGCATCGCCAACCAGCTCAAATTCGTCCTCACCACGATGCCGCTGCAATACCACGACCTTTTCGCCGTGGAAAACTTCGCCATCATCCGCCCTTACCTTGCCTTCTGGCACGTACTCGTCTTGCTCGCCGTGCCGCTGCTGCTCTATCTGGCCTGGCGGCTGAACCCGTACCGCATGAGCGTGGTGCGCCTGCTGCTGTGTTTGCTGGGCGCGGCGCTGTTTGCCCTGCCCACCTTTCAGCCGCATCTGGGCGCGCTCAGTCCGGCGCTGGCCGAGACCGTCGACAGCCTGATGGAAGCCGAAGGCTTGCAGCCCGAAAACCGCAACATCGCCGCCGCCATCCGCATCATCGGCCTGCCGCTGTACATCGTGCAGACCAGCCACCAGCCCGAACTGGCCGACCCCAGCGAAGAAGAGCGCCAGCAATACGCCGCGCTTGCCGCTGCCGGTACCGCGCACGCCACGCAAGAGGCACCGCGCAACGTGCTCATCGTGCTGTGCGAATCGTGCTGGTACACCGGGCGGCACTTCCGCCAGCATTTTTCCGAGATTCTCAAACTCGGTTTCCGCGAATTTCGCGGCATTTCCCCCGTCTATGGCGGCGGCACGGTCAATGCCACCTTTGAAATGCTCACCGGCCTGCCGGTGCACAACTTCCCACACCCCACCCGTATTGAAGACCCCGCCATCACGCCGGTCACGCCCATCCTCTACCAAACCTACGGCACGCGCTTTTCGCAAAATGCCAACACGATGGTCTCCGCCCTGCGCGCCAAGGGCTATCACACCATCAACGCGCACGATTTTTACGGTCTGTTCTGGAAGCGCAACATCGTCACCTACAAACTGGGCTTCAACCGCTTCTACAGCATTGAAGACATGACCAGCAACCCCGCCATGCCCGACCCGGCCAAGGGTTTCAGCCACTATCCGCAAGACAATCTGCTGTTTGACTTCGTGATGGGGCAGACGGATTTTTCTCGCGCCAATTTCCAGTTTCTCACCACCATGCAGACCCACGGCCCCTTCGTGGATGAGCACGAATACGAAACCCGCCTGACGCGCGCGCTGGAACACCTCGCCATCTTCCTGCGGCAATATCTGGAAGCCGACCCCGAGGCGCTGATTCTCGTCTTTGGCGACCATCTGCCGGCGATGAACGACTACTTCTACCGCCACACCCTCATCGCGCGCGAAGCCCTCACCCAGGACGGCTTTACCGACAAAGCCGGCATCGTCGCGCTGGGCAACGTCCCCCTGCTCATCCACGCCCCCGAAGACGCACGCCTGCGCGCCTTCTTGCGCGCCGCCGATGGCAAGCCGTTTTACTGCATCAGCACGCTGCTTGACCGTCACTGGCTGCATTCCGGCCACTCCATTTTCACCTTTGCCGAGCAAAACCGCACCTGCGAACGCTACACGCCGAAAACCTACAACCAGAACATCCGCCTCTACCCCGACTGGCTCTACGCCATCAGCCTCTTCGACCCGCCCGCCGCTGCACCCGCACCCGAAGCAGAACCCGCGCCCGCCCCGCAATGAAAATCGCCACCTGGAACGTCAATTCCCTCAAAGTCCGCCTGCCGCATGTGCTCGACTGGCTCGCCGCGCAGCAGCCCGACGTGCTCTGTCTGCAAGAACTCAAATGCGACAACGCCGCCTTTCCCGCCGCCGAACTCGCAAGCGCGGGCTGGCACGCCGCAGTCAACGGGCAGAAAACCTATAACGGCGTCGCCCTGCTCAGTCGCCAGCGCGCCGAAGACGTGCAGGCTGACCTGCCTGGCATGAGCGACGACCCACAAAAACGCCTCATCGCCGCCACGTTTGGCGGCGTGCGCATAATCAGCGCCTATTTTCCGAATGGTCAGGCGCTGGACAGCGACAAATTCGCCTACAAGATGGACTGGTTGAAAGCACTGGAAGACTGGCTGCGCGCAGAACTCGCGCGCCACCCGCGCCTGGTGCTGGCGGGCGACTTCAACATCGCCCCGACGGATGCGGACGCGCATGAAAGCTGGCCACCGGGCACGATTCACGTCTCCGCGCCCGAGCGCGCCGCCTTCGCGCGCCTGCTGGATTTGGGTTTGCAGGACGCCTTCCGCCTCTTCGCGCAGCCGGAAAAAAGCTGGTCGTGGTGGGATTACCGCATGGGCGCGTTCCGCCGCAACATCGGCTTGCGCATCGACCACCTGCTGGTCTCCGACGCCCTGCGCCCATCCTGCACCGCCTGCACGATTGACCGCCCCCCCCGCGCCCTGGAACGCCCCAGCGACCACGCCCCCGTGGTGCTGGAACTGGCGTAACACGCGCCAAAGCGCCCGAACGCCGCATGGCAGCACGCGCGCGTAAAACGCCTCAGCGCGCGGCAAGGCTTTCCTGCATCGCCTTGCGCAAAATGGCGTTCAAGCGCGTTTGATAGCCGCGTCCGCCCGTTTTCAGCCACGCCAAAACGTCTTCATCAATTTTGGTCGTCACAGAACGCTTGCGCGGGGCGTACATCCTGCGGATGCCTTTTTTCTCCTGATAGGCTTTAATCCACGGAACATCATCTGCGGTTTTCCATTCCGCCGCCGACAAATCGCGCGTTTTGCCGCTGTAATAGTCGTAGTCCTCACTATCCACGGCATCAATGTCGCGTGCGCGTGTTGTTTGCTCTTTCATACAGCCTCCTCAATTCTTTCGTCGCCTTGAATGCGGAAATGATGCGGATTCGCTCACCTCGCGGTGTCCAGATAACCGTAAGCATTCGTCCGTAGGAACTCATGCCGTAGGCAAAAAATCGTTGCTCGCCATGCTTGGCGCATTTTCGCCTGCGAAGCGCCGCGCGGCGCGCCTTATTCGCACAAAGAATAAAAATATCGCACAACGCCCGTTTTACGCATATGCCACTGCGCGTATAGTCGCCCCGCCTCACGCCGCCTGCGGAAAGGAATACACTGTCCGCTTTTTTCCCTTCACCTCACTTGTACAGGATTGCGTCATGAAATTTGAAACCCTCGCCCTGCACGCCGGCTACAAATCCGAAGCCACCACCCGCGCGGTAGCCGTGCCCATCTACCAGACCACGTCCTACACCTTCGACAACACGCAGCACGGCGCGGATTTGTTTGACCTCAAAGTGCCGGGCAACATTTACACCCGCATCATGAACCCCACGCAAGACGTGCTGGAACAGCGCCTTGCCGCGCTCGAAGGCGGCGTGGGCGCGCTGGCGATGGCCTCGGGGCTGGCGGCGGTGACGGCGGCGATTCTCACCCTAGCCGAAGCCGGTACCAACATCGTCTCGGCCAGCGCTCTGTATGGCGGCACCTACAACCTGTTTGCCCACACCATGCCGCAATACGGCATTGAAGTGCGCTTTGCCGACCACCGCGACCCGGCGGCTTTCGAGGCGCTGATTGACGCCAACACCCGCGCCATCTACTGCGAAACCGTCGGCAACCCGCTGGGCAACATCACCGACATCGGCCTGCTGGCCGAAATTGCCCACCGCCACGGCGTGCCGCTGATTGTCGACAACACCGTGCCCTCGCCCTGGCTGTGCCGTCCCTTTGAACACGGCGCCGACATCGTCATCCACTCGCTGACCAAATACATCGCCGGGCACGGCACCACGCTGGGCGGGGTCATCGTCGATTCCGGCAAATTCCCCTGGGCGGAACACAAAGACCGTTTCCGCCGCCTCATCGACCCGGACCCGTCCTATCACGGCGTCTCGTACACCGAAGCACTCGGTGCCGCAGCCTTCATCGGGCGCGCGCGCGTCGTGCCGCTGCGCAACATGGGCGCGGCCATCTCGCCGTTCAATGCCTTCCTGATTCTGCAAGGGCTGGAAACCTTGTCGCTGCGCATGGAGCGCATTTGCGCCAACGCCGAGGCCGTCGCCCGCCACCTCAAAGGGCACGGCAAAGTCTCCTGGGTCAACTACGCCGCGTTGCCCGAACACCCCGACCACGCGCTGGCGCAAAAATACCTCGGCGGGCACGCTTCCGGCATCCTCACCTTTGGCATCAAAGGCGGGCGCGAAGCGGGCGCGCGTTTTCAGGATGCGCTCGGCCTCATCCTGCGTCTGGTCAACATTGGCGACTGCAAATCGCTGGCCTGCCACCCGGCCACCACCACGCACCGCCAGCTCTCCGCCGCCGAACTGGAAAAAGCCGGTGTCTCGCAAGACATGATTCGCCTGTCCATCGGCATTGAGCATATCGACGACATTCTGGCCGACCTCGACCAGGCGCTGGCCGCCGCCTGAGCGTTGCGCGCGCATTTTTCCGCCGCCCGCACGAGACTCCGGCGGGCGGCTTTTTTTGTCCGTACATTTCGACACCCCGCGCCCGCACGCCCGCGCGCATAATTTCCATTTCCGCCCAGCACACAAACGCCCACAATGAAAGTCCGCCACGCTTACCGCATCACCCTGGAAGCCCTGCCCGAAGCGCCCGGCCAAGCCGCCCCGCACGCACCCGTAACGCTGCCCCTCACCTGCCATGACGACCTCTTTGCCATTGTCGACAGCGCGCAAACGCGCGGCGACCTGCCGCCCGCCGATGCCGCCGTCTTCGCGCTCGGTCTCAAGCTGTTTAGCGAAGTCATGCTGCGGCACCGCAACGCACCCTTGTTCCGCGCCTTCCACCCGCAGTTTGCCGCATTCATGAAAACCCTCAAATCCGGCGCGGCGCCCGCCGCCTAAAACCGCCGCCGCTGTGATACCTTTCCGGGCATGTTCCCCGCCCACAGGAAAAACCATGAAAACCCTCCCTTTGCTCGCCGCCACCGCCCTGGCCGCCACCGGCTGCGCCAGCATGTACAACAACGACCTCTACCAGCCGCTGAGCCTGCGTCTGTCCGACAACAGCCCCGCCACCTGCCATCTGGAAAACGACATGGGTCAGTGGGACGTGCCCATGCCCAAAACGATTACCGTGCGCCGCTCCACCCAGCCGCTCTATTACCTGTGCACCGCCGAAGACGGGCGCACGCTGGAAGGCCATCTGTTCAGCGAACCCGTGCGCCGTCCCGACAACGCCGCCTCGGTCAGCGGCAACACCGCCGACGTGCGCCCCGAATATCCGCAGGACACCGTCCTCTTCATGCCGAAGAAGCGCAAATCGCAATCGCAATAAGCACGCGCAGCGCCGCCGCCATGCGTACCGACATCCGCCCCTATCAGCCCGACGATCTGGACGGGCTGCACGCGGCGCTCGACCAGGTCGCCCGCGAAGGCGAGCATTTTCTGGACTTCACCAGCGCCCCGCCGCTCGCCGCGCTGGATGCCTTTTACCGCTCGCTGGCGCAAAGCGGCTGGCCGCATTACGTTGCCGTGCAGGGCGCGCGCGTTGTCGGCTGGGTCACTGCCGCGCCCTGTCCCGGGCAAACCCGCGCCCACGCCGCCACCATCGGCATCGGCCTGCTGGCCGAAGCGCGTGGCCAAGGCAACGGCACACGGCTGCTCACCGCAGCCATTGACCACGCCTGGCAAATCGGCCTCACCCGTCTGGAACTGACCGTGCGCATCGACAATCACCGCGCCATCGCCCTCTACGAACGCCTCGGCTTCAGCACTGAAGGGCGAATGCACCACGCCATGCGCAGCGCCGCAGGCCACTATACCGACGCCTTCCTCATGGCGCTGCTCGCCCCCGAACGCGGCCTGCGCATCCGCCTCTGACGGGCGCAGTCTGCCACGCAGGTATCTTGCCTGTACAATCCCCCCCTTCGTTTTTTCAGCCTCTACACAATGGATTACCCGTCCAGCTTTGATGTCCTCGTCATCGGCGGCGGCCATGCCGGTAGCGAAGCCGCGCTGGCTGCCGCGCGCATGGGCGCGCGCACGTTGCTGCTTACGCACAGCATCGACACCCTCGGCACGATGAGCTGCAATCCGGCCATCGGCGGCATTGGCAAGGGGCACCTGGTGCGCGAAGTCGACGCGCTGGGCGGCCTCATGGCGCGCGCCACCGACCGCGCCGGCATCCAGTTCCGCACCTTGAACGCCAGCAAAGGCCCGGCGGTGCAGGCCACGCGCGCGCAGGCCGACCGCGCGCTGTACAAGGCCGCCATCCGCGCCGTGCTGGAAAACACGCCGAACCTCACGCTCTTTCAGCAAGCCGTGGAAGATGTGGAACTTTCCGGCACGCGCGTGGTCGCTGTGCGCACGCAATCGGGCATCCGCTTTTGCGCCCGCGCCGTGGTGCTCACCGCCGGCACCTTTCTCAATGGCCGCGTGCACATTGGTCTGACGAACTACGCGGGCGGGCGCGCGGGCGAGCCGCCTGCGCTGCGCCTGTCGGAACGTTTGGCGGAACTCGGTGCGCCGCGCGGACGGCTGAAAACCGGCACGCCGCCGCGCATTGACGGGCGCAGCATTGATTTTTCCGTCATGCGCGAACAGCCCGGCGACACGCCGCCGCCGGTATTCAGTTTTCTGGGCACGGCAGACGAGCACCCGCCGCAACTGCCCTGCTGGATTACCGACACGAACACGCGCACGCACGACATCATCCGCGCCAATCTGGACCGCTCGCCCATGTACACCGGCGTCATCGAAGGCGTCGGCCCGCGCTACTGCCCGTCCATTGAAGACAAAATCCACCGCTTCGCCGGGCGCGACAGCCACCACGTCTTTCTGGAACCGGAAGGGCTGGAAAGCCGCGAGTGGTATCCCAACGGCATTTCCACCTCGCTGCCCTTTGACGTGCAGCTTGCGCTGGTGCGCTCCATTCGCGGGCTGGAAAACGCCCACATCACGCGCCCCGGCTACGCCATCGAATACGATTATTTCGACCCGCGCGGCCTGACCGACACCTTTGAATGCAAGGCCGTGCAAGGCTTGTTTTTCGCCGGACAAATCAACGGCACGACCGGCTACGAAGAGGCCGCCGCGCAGGGCTTGTTTGCCGGTGCCAACGCCGCATTGCAGGCGCTGGGGCGCGACGCCTGGCGCATCGCGCGCAATGAAGCCTATCTCGGCGTGCTGATTGATGACCTGATTACCCGTGGCGTCACCGAGCCGTACCGCATGTTCACCTCGCGCGCCGAATACCGCCTGCAACTGCGCGAAGACAACGCCGACTTGCGGCTGACCGAACGTGCCCGCGCGCTCGGTCTGGTCGACGATATCCGCTGGGCGGCGTTTTGCGCCAAACGCGAAGCCATCGAACGCGAGACCGCCCGCCTGCACGCGGCCTGGGCACGTCCGGCCAACATTCCGCAGCCGCAGGCCGAGGCCATTCTCGGCGCGCCATTGGAGCGCGAAACCCGCTTTTTCGACCTGCTGCGCCGCCCGCAAGTGCGCTATGCGGCGCTGATGCAACTGCCCGGCGCGCCCGAAGCGCCGCACGCCGCGCCCGAAGTCGCCCAGCAACTTGAAATCGCCGCCAAATATCAGGGCTATATCGACCGCCAGCGGCTCGAAATCGAACGCCAGCAAGCCGCCGAGCACACGCCGATTCCCGCAGCGGTGGACTACGCCGCCATCACCGGCCTGTCTGCCGAAGTGCAGCAAAAGCTCGCCGCCGCCCGCCCGCAAACCGTCGGCCAAGCCAGCCGCGTGCCTGGTGTGACACCGGCGGCCATTTCCCTGCTGCTCGTCTGGCTCAAACGCCACGAAGCAACGCCGGAGCAATGATGACGGACACCTTGCGCCCCGCCCTGCAAGACGGCATTGCGCGCCTAAACATCACCGTGCCCGAAGACGCGGCAACCCGCCTGCTGGAATACTGCGCGCTGCTGCAAAAATGGAACCGCGTCTACAACCTCACCGCCATCCGCGCGCCGGAAAAAATGCTCACGCATCACCTGCTCGACAGCCTCGCCGTGCTGCCCTTTGTGGACGCAGCCGCGCCGCGCACGCTGGCGGACATTGGCTCTGGCGCGGGGCTGCCCGGCATCGTGCTGGCCATTGCGCGCCCCGCGTTGCAGGTGCTCTCCATCGACAAGGTAGCGAAAAAAATCAGTTTTCAGCAGCAAGCCAAAGCGCAGCTTGGGCTGGAAAATCTCCGCGTGCTGGCCTGCCGCGCCGAAGCCGCGCCAGCGGATGCGCGGGCGGACGCCGCGATTTCCCGCGCCTTCGCCAGTCTGACCGAGTTTGCCGCCGCCGCCCGCCCGCTCACCGCCGCAGGCAGTGCGCTTTTCGCCATGAAAGGCGTGTATCCTGCCGACGAAGTCGCCGCGCTGCCCGCCCCGGTGCGCCTGCGCGCATCCCATTCGCTCACTGTGCCCGGCCTGCACGCCGAGCGCACCCTGCTGATTCTGGAAGACCATCATGGCTAAAATCTTTTGCGTCGCCAACCAAAAAGGCGGCGTAGGCAAAACCACCACCTGCGTCAACCTCGCCGCCGCGCTCGCCCTTGCCCGCCAGCGCGTACTTTTGATTGACCTTGACCCGCAAGGCAACGCCACCATGGGCAGCGGCATCGACAAATACGGCTGCGCCAAAACCGTCTATCCCCTGCTCGTCGGCCACACCGACTTTGCCAGCGCGCGCGTGCGCAGCGAGGAAGGCGGCTACGACCTGCTGCCCGCCAACCGCGAACTGGCCGGAGCGGAAATTGACCTGGTCAGTCTGGAACGGCGCGAAAAGCGCCTGCGCGACCTGCTCGCCCCGCATCTGGAAGACTACGACGTCATCCTCATCGACTGTCCGCCCTCGCTCTCGCTGCTCACGCTCAACGGCCTGTGCTGTGCGCACGGCGTCATCATCCCGATGCAATGCGAGTATTACGCGCTGGAAGGCCTGTCTGACCTGGTCAATTCGATTCGCAAGATTCACGCGCAACTGAACCCGCAACTGCAAATCATCGGCCTGCTGCGCGTCATGTTCGACCCGCGCATCACGCTGCAACAGCAGGTATCCAGCCAGCTTGAAGAGTATTTCCCCGACAAGCTCTTTGACACCATCATCCCGCGCAACGTGCGCCTTGCCGAAGCGCCCAGCCACGGGCTGCCCGGCGTCATCTTTGACGGCGCCTCCAAGGGCGCGCGCGCCTACCGCGACTTTGCCCGCGAACTCATCCAGCGCATCAAGCGCCTGTCGCGCTAAAACCCTTCCGCAAGAGATAACGCCTGCGCGCGGCTCAGGCGCGGTGATACGGGTGGTTTTGCGTCACCGTCCAGGCGCGGTAGAGGGCTTCGGCGAGCAGGGGGCGCACGAGGGCGTGGGGTAGCGTGAGGCTGGACAGGCGCAGGGTTTCATGGGCGCGCGCTTTCAGCGCCGCATCCAGCCCGTCGGCGCCGCCGATAAGAAAAACAATGTCTTGACCGAGCGTGCGCCAGTATTCGAGACGTTCGGCCAGCGCCGCAGTGGTCAGCGCCGCGCCGCGTTCGTCGAGCGCGACGAGGTAGGCGCGCGCGGGCAGCGCGGCTTCGATGCGTTGCGCTTCTGCGGCCATGAGCTGCGCGGCGCTTTTGCCGCCGGTGCGGTTTTCGGCGCGGATTTCGGTCAGTTGCAGGGCGCAGTCGCGCGGCAGGCGGCGGGCGTAGTCGTCAAAACCTTGCTGCACCCAGTCGGGCATTCGCGTGCCGACGGCGATAATGCGCAGCTTCACGCCCGCCTCAGTGCACGGCCTGCGCGCCGGCGCGGGCGGGCGGGTGTTGCCAGAGTTCTTCCAGCCGGTAGTGCGAGCGGATGGCCGGCTGCATGATGTGCACGACAATGTCGCCGGTATCGACCAGCACCCATTCGCCGACGTCTTCGCCTTCCACGCCGATGATTTCACCGCCCGCTTCCGCAACTTTTTCCTGCACGTTGCGCGCCAGCGCGCGCGTCTGGCGGTTGGAGTCGGCGCTGGCGAGGATGATGGCGTCAAACAGCGAGGTGAGTTTGCGGGTGTCGATGATTTCGATGTCGCGCGCCTTGATGTCTTCCAGGGCGGCGACGATGACGGGTTGCAGTTCTTCAGCGGTCATGGGCGGGTGAGTTCAACGGGATAGGGTTGATGATGGTCGATGTAGTTTGCTACCGCTGCGGGCAGCAGGTAGCGGTTGCTGGCGCCGCGCGCGAGGTTGGCGCGGATGGCGGTAGCGGAAATGGCCAGCGGCGTCATGGCGAAGTCTATCAGGTATCCTGCCGCAGCATGGCGCAGGCGCTGCGGCTCATTTACGCGGCGGGCGCGGTATTCGGCGGCCAGCGCAGCATCTTGCGGCGCATCAAACGTCTGACCGGGACGCTGCGCAATGGCAAAGTGCGCCAGTGCGAAGAGTTCGCGCCAGCGGTGCCAGGTGTGCAGGGCGGCAAAGGCATCGCTGCCGATAATCCAGACCAGCGGACGCGCGGCGCCTTCGCGCGCGCGCAGCGCGCTGAGCGTCTCTACGGTGTAGCTGGGCGCGTCGCGTTCCAGTTCAAAGGTTTCCAGCGCAAAGTGCGGGTTGTCTGCCAGCGCAGCGGCCAGCATCGCGCGCCGGTGCGCGGCGCTGGCTGCGGGCGCGGGACGGTGCGCCGGTGCGCCCGCTGGAATGAACAACACGCGCGCCAGAGCCAGCGCCTCGCGCGCTTCTTCGGCCAGCCGCAAGTGACCGTAATGAACGGGGTCGAAGGTGCCGCCCAGCAAACCGATGGGGCGGGCGGAATCGTCAGTGCCGGATGTCGACATGGGGCAGCGGGAAAATTTCGCGCACGGCGATGTAATAGGCGGCGATATGCCAGGGCAGAAACACGCCGAACATCAGCAGCACGGCAACCAAACCGGCGGGCAGACCGAGTACGCCCAGCATCACGCTCAAGGTCAGAATGGCCAGCAGACTGGTCATCAACAGCGCCAGTACCAGCATGAAGAGCGCGCGCCAGTTGCGCCCTGCGGCAACCAGCACAAAAAACAGCGCCTTGCCCACGCTCAGGCGCAGCCAGCCAATGAGCGGCGGCAGTCCGGCAAACAGCACCGCCACGGGCAAATCCAGCGCCGTGCTCAACGCCAGCGCGCCCGCCACTTGTTCAAAGGCATCCAGCGGCACGGGCTTGCCCGCCGAGACAGCGGACATCACCGCCGCCCATTCCTCGCGGTGCGGCGCCAGAATAATGAGAGAAATCAGTTCGGAGAGGACGAAAAAAATCAGCCCTGCGGCGGCCATCGGCCAGCGCCCCGAGAGTTCCGCCAGAAAGCGGGCGGGGTCGCTGGTGCGTCCCAAATCCATGTCGCGGCACAAACACAGCAGGGTGAAACACAAAAAAGGCAGCAGCAAGGCGCGCGGCAGTCCGGCAAGCACGTCCGAGGATAGCGACAAGGCGCTGCTCAACGGCACAAAGAGCAGCACGCCAAACAGCAGCGCCAGCAGTTGCAGCAGCAAAAACCCGATTCCCAGCCCGACGAGCGGCATCGGGCGCGCAGCATAAAAGCGCCAGCTCAGGCGAAACCAGCGCAAACCATCGGCAAACGAGTGCGTCAGAACCTGCATGGGGCGGCGTCACAAAAGCGCGGCGGGGTGCGCGCGACGGGCGGCGAGAATATCGCGGAAGACCGCCGGGTCATGCACCAGCACCATTTCGCCCGCTTTCGGCAGGTATTTGTCTTCTGCGCGCGAAAGCCAGAAGCGCAGCGCCGCCGCGCGCAGCATCGCAGGCCAGGCGGCGCGTTCGGCGTCCGTGAACGGACGGGCGAGGCGGTAGGCATCGAGCAGCGCGCGCGCGCGCGCCTCATCCAGACGGCCATCGGGCTGCACGCACCAGTCGTTGATGGTCACCGCCACGTCATAGAGCAGCGCATCACAACCGGCAAAATAGAAGTCAATCACGCCGCCGATGTATTCGCCATCCCACAGCACATTGTCGCGGAACAAATCGGCGTGCACCACGCCTTGCGGCAGCGGGCGGTAATCTTGCCGCGCCTGAAACGCCAGTTCGTCTTCCAGCATCTGCTGTTCTTCCGGCGGCAGAAAAGGCAGCACGCGCGCACCGCAGGCGGCGCGCCAGGCGGCGTTGCGCGGGTTTTCCTGTTTGCGCCGGTAAGAAAGTCCGGCCAGATGCAAGCCCGCCAGCATCGCGCCCACGCGGGCACAGCGCGCCGCATCCGGCTGCATTTCTGAGCGGCCAGAAAGACGGGCGACGAGCACGGCGGGGCGCTCGTTCAACGTGCCCAGATATTCGTTGTCGCGGTTGGCCACCGGCGCGGGCACGGGCAGACCGTGGTGCGCCAGATGCGCGGTAAGGTAGAGAAAAAACGGTAGTTGCGCGCGCGGCGTGGATTCGACCAGCGTCAGCACGTAGCGCCCCAGCGTGGTAGTGACGAAAAAATTGCTGTTTTGCACACCGGCGCTGATGCCCTCAAAGGAAACCAGTTGCCCGACTGTGTAATCTTGCAGCCAGACTTCCAGGTCTTGCTGGCTGACCGGAGTAAAAACCGACATCGCGCCGCGCCTACCAGCTATGCAGGTTCCACATCGGCACCGAGAGCATCGGCGTCTTGCCCTGATAGCGCCCCAGTCGGCCATCGCTTTGCTGGTCAAGCAAATAATACGACGTGCCCGAAGGCGGCGTGACCCGCACCATATAGACGTGGTTCTGATAGCTGTATTCGTCAAAGCGCGTACCGCCCTGCGCCTCTTCCCCGGCGGCAACCGGCGCGGGGGCGGCGGTGATGGCCTGCTCAGGCGTCATGGCCTCGGGCATCGGCGGCGGTTCAGGCAGCGGTTCCAGGTCTTGCGCAAGCGCAGCGACAGGCAGCACGGCCAGCGCGACAAGGGAAAAACGGCAGAAAACGGCGGGCAATTTCATGACAAAAACTCCGAATCAATGGCGGGGCATTCTACCCGTTTCGCGGCGCGCACGGGAGCGCGGGCATCTTGTCCGCACGCTCACGAACGGGATGCGGCAAGGCATGGAACAAACCATGGTGATGCAACAACCGGCGCGGGCGCGAAGGGCGCGCCGCACCCGGTAGGGGCGAATAATTATTCGCCCAAGACGGTTGTGGGTTGAACGGGCGCATGGAACATGCCACGACGGTTGCGACATCCACGACGCGGGGCAAAAAATTTTTTGCCCCTACCGTTCGGCAATGTCGCAACCGTCGGTTTTTGTGCGCGCTCCCGGTCGGGCGCGGACACGAAAAACACGGCGGTGATTTCTTTATCGGCGTCTCCACGTCGCCGCTTCGCGCTCTGCGGCGGGCTATGGGAAAAACGTGTCGAAACGCACAATGCCCATGCCGCAGTAATAATCATCGGTGGCGATGGTGGCGATTTCGGCGCGTTCGCGCGGTGAGAGTTTTTCCCAGAACTGGGTGAAAAACGCTACGGCGTCGCGGCGGTGCAGGCGCTGCGCCAGGCCGCGTTCGACCAGCGCGCGCCAGTCGTGGGCAAAGGCCAGGGCACCGGCGCGCAGTTGCTGGCGCAGCGGCGCGCTTTCCTGCTCTTGCGCGCTGAGTTCCTGAAAATGCGGCACGCAGCGCCCGTCCGCATCCTGCACGTAGTGGCGGATTTGCGGGTCGTCCGAACCCATCAGCATTTCCATCGGCACGTTGTAGAGGTTCAGCGGATGGTCAGAGGGCGCGCGCAGGTTTTCTGCGTAGCAGCCGTGCAGCTTGACCGCATGACGTTCGCGCACCTGCGCGGCACCGTCGCGCGTGAGCATGTACAAGCCATGCACGGGGCGAGCCAGCAGGGTGCACAGGCGGTCTTGAATGCTGCCCGAATAGCCCACGTCCACCAGCGCCGCCGGACGGGTGTCGTCCCCCGCCAGGCCGATTTCGCGCAGATAGGCGAGCATGGGCGCGCGCTCGGCGCGGGCGCGTTCGAGAATTTCCGGCGCCAGCGCGTGCAGCGTGGGACGGATGGCGTCGATATTGCCGTCGGCAATGGTGACGTTGCGCGCGCGCGGCCAGCACCCTTCGCGGCGCAAGGCGGCGATGCGCGCTTCATTCAGGCGCAGACCAAAGCGGCGATAGAGCAAGGTTTCCAGCGCGTTGGGCGCGTACTGCGCGCGGGCGATGGCTTCGATGTCGTCGATGGATTCAATCATCGCCACCGAAATGGCGCGGCGCGAGAGCACCAGATAGCGGGCGTTCGCGGTGAGCGCGTCGTCCGGATACAGGGCGGTGAACACCGCCTGCATGAGCTGCCCTTCGCGGGCGAGAAAATACAGCCGTTCGATGCCGTGCGCGCGGGCGGTTTCATGCAGCCACTGGCAGAAGGCCACCAGCAAGGGGCCGACGACGGCGTAGCCCATGCCTTCGCGCCCGCCTTGCGTCAGGCTGGCGGCGTCCAGCGTGGGCAACGGGCGCGGCGCGCCCATCGCTTGCTGCACAATCAGCCCCGCCCACAGATGGGAATCCATGTCGCCCGAATCGTTCGCACGCTGGCACAGCGCCTGCAAGCGCGGCGCGTGCGCCAGCCGCGCAATCGGGTTTTCCACCGCCAGCACGCGCAGCCCCAAACCTTTCGGCACGCTTTGGTCCGAGACGGGATTGTCGCCCAGCATCACGGCAGCCGCAGGCGGCACGCCTTCTTCGGCGAGAATGTGGCGGTACAACTCGCCGCTTTCCTTGCGCACGCCGCATTCGGACGAGACATAGAGGCGGTCAAAGGCCGTAATGCCCGCTTCCAGCAACATGGCGCGGATTTCGTGTTCGCTCAGGAACATGTCGCTGGCCAGCACCACCCGTTTGCCCACCATGCGCGCCTGCGCGGGCAGACCGGCAAAGGCTTTGCGGGCACGCACCAGCGCGCGCTCCACGGTTTGTTCTTCGTTTTGCAGCGTGGCCGCATCACCGTCTTCCGTGCCGTACAGTTCCACGTAGGTGCGGCAAATGTCGGCAAGCGTCACATCGCGCGCACCGGCGCGACGGCGCGCTTCGGCTTCGGCGGCGCGGCGGCGTTCGGCATACTGCGGGCAATTCAGGCGGCGCGCCACCAGCGCCTTGATGGCGTCCGGGTCAAGCAGCGGGCGGCACAGCAAGGTGTCGAACACATCGAAAATCACCAGCCGCACATTCGCATCGGCCAGCGCCGCCGACCAGCCTGCGGCATCAAAGGCGTCTGGCCATTGTGCCTGCGGCGTGCGGGCGTGGCGGCGCGCCAGCGCGCGGCGGCGCAATTCATTGCGCGCACGCGCAAGCGTCTCGCGCGGGCCGTGGTTGCGCAAATAACGCCATGCCTTGCCGACGAGTCTGCGCTTAGTCATCTTCGCCCCGCGTATTTTGTGGAAAACCGCCGAAGAGTACCGCAAACAGCAACCCAAGTTGCCCCAGCGCGGTTTGCCGGTAAGCGCCGCTTTGCCGCCAGCCTTGCCAGCGCGCGCGCAGCGAGGGCGATTGTAACTGCCGCGCGGCATCGAGCAGGCGGACGTTTTCGGGCGTGAGCACGTCGCGCGCACGGGTATGCAGCGCGTCCAGATTGTCCACCACCCAGCGGCCATATTCGCCTTGCAAGAGTTTGCGCGCCCGCGCCGATTGCGCCCGCCAGCCACGGTTGCGCCCCATCAGGTTGCCCGTGTGCTGGCGATAATCCAGACTGGGCACGCGGTCGAACACCAGTTGCCCGCCGCAGCCGGTGAGCAGCAGATACAGCCACCAGTCGTGCGCCGGGACTTCCGCCGCGCCCGTGCGCACCAGCAGTTGCCGTGCGGCTTCGTTGAACACCATGGTGTTGCCACCGGCCAGACATTGCACCAGCGCGTGCCGAAAACCCGCCGGACGGCGATAGTCGGATGAGACGCCCATCACTTGCCCGTTTTCACTCACCCAGCGCGTGCGGCTGCAATAGAGCGCCGGACGGCTGGCATCCCGCACGCGCAGCGCATCGAGCGCGCGTGCAAGATGATCGGGATGCCAGATGTCATCCTGATCGCACCAGGCGCAATACGGAGCGGGGTCGGCCAGCGAAGCGGACAGCGACAGAAAATTGGCGGCGTGCCCGCGCCGCGGCCCTTGGCGGACGTGCACCGGCTGGGGCACGCGGGCGGCAAAATCGCGCACGATTTGCAAAGTGTCGTCCGTCGAGCCGTCGTCCGAGACGGTCAGCGTCCAGTCGTCATGCGTTTGCGCGCGCAGGGATTCCAGTTGTTCGGGCAGCCAGCGTTCGCCCTGAAACGTGCACAGCAGGATGGCCACTGTTTGCGTCATGGCATCCCCCGTCGCTACCGGCTGGCTTTTACCTGAAAGACGGCGCGGTCTTCCAGCCGCACGGCGGTGAGTTTTTCGCCCCACACGCAGCCGGTATCGAGCGCAATCAGCCCGGGTTCGACACGCAAGCCCAGCGCCGACCAGTGGCCAAAGACGATGGTGTAGTCAAACGAGGCGCGCCACGGGTGCGCAAACCACGGCATATAGCCATCGGGCGCATCTTCCGGCGGGCCTTTGGTGTCAAACTCCATGTCGCCGTTGCGGTTGCACAGCCGCAGGCGGGTGAGCGCATTGACCACTACGCGCAGGCGGTCGATGCCGGTGAGATGGTCGTTCCAGTTCACCGGCTGGTTGCCCCACAGTTGCGCGAGCACCGCGCGCCAGTCGTCCCCCGCCAGCGCTGCGTGCGCTTCATGCGCAAGGCTTGCCGCCTGCGGCACCGTCCACACCGGCAAAAGTCCGGCGTGCACCAGCACAAAATCGTCTTCCACATGCAGCAGCGGGCGGCGGCGCAGCCAGTCAATCAGCCCGTCGCGGTCGGGCGAATCCAGAATGACTTGCAGGGTGTCGCGGCGTTTGCGGATGAAGTCGCCCTCGCCTTCGCAGGCCAGACGCAGCAGATAAATATCGTGATTGCCCAGCACGGTGCC
>JAFSWK010000041.1 GCA_017444505.1 Rhodocyclaceae bacterium
CCGAGGTGAAATAAGTCGTCGCTGCACGTTTTGTCTGTTATAAAGAACGGCCTGCCTGCGCGCAGGCCGTTTTCCGTTTCACGAAAGAGATTGTGCCCATGTCCGTAGCCATGAACTGGTCTCAGCTCACCAGCGCCAAACGTTTTCGCGTCCGCGCCAACGGACGCATCAGCGCCATTGACGCGCGCAAACCCAATCCTTCGCGCAGCGAATTCCAGATTGACCAGGACCGCGTCATTTTCTCCAGCGCCTTTCGCCGTCTGGGTCGCAAAACGCAAGTGCACCCCTTCGCCGAGCACGACCACACCCACAACCGCCTCACGCACAGCGTGGAAGTCGCCAGCATCGGGCGCAGTCTGGGCAACCGTGTCGGCGAACAACTGCGCAAGGAAGGCCGCCTGCCCGCAGGCATTCACCCCACCGATCTCGGCGCCATCGTGCAAGTCGCCTGTCTGGCGCACGACCTGGGCAATCCGCCTTTTGGCCACGCGGGCGAAAACGCCCTGCGCGAATGGTTCGTGCAGGCGCGCGCACGCGGCCAGTTTGAGGGATTCAAAATCGCCCCGGAAGAACTCGTCGACCTCTCCCACTACGAAGGCAACGCCCACAGCCTGCGCACCGTCGCCTCGCTGGAAATGCACTGCAACCAGGGCGGAATGCAACTGACCGCCGCCAGTCTTGGCGCGCTCGTCAAATACCCGTGGAGCAGCCGTCTGGCGGACAATCGCTGGCACAAATTCAACCTCTACCGCACGGAACTGCCGCTCTACGAAGCCGTTGCCGAAGAGCTGGGGCTGCCCCGCATCGGGCCCGAATGCTGGGCGCGCCACCCGCTCTCTTACCTGATGGAAGCTGCTGACGACATCTGCTACGCCCTGCTCGACCTTGAAGACGCGCAGGAACTCGAACTCATCCCGCTGGAATCGGTCACCGCCATCCTCGGCAAACTGCTCAACAAGCGGGAAATGAAGCGTCGCAAAGGCGAAACCAACCGCCAGTATCTCGCCCACCTGCGCGGGCAGGCCATTGGCAAAATCATTGACGACGTCGCAAAAACTTTCCTGAAACACGAAAAAGCCCTGCTGCGCGCCGATTTTGACCGGAACGACCTCATTGCGGTCGCCCGCGAGGACATCCGTGACACCATTGGTGCGGCGAAAGAATTTGCCCGCTGCCACATTTTCCCCGCGCGTCCGAAACTGCTGACGGAAATCGCCTCGTATTCCTGCCTGGGCGCGCTGCTTGACCTGCTGATTCCCGCCGCGCTCGCCACCCTGCAAAGGGAACCCACCCACCGGGAAACGCTCGCCCTGCGTCTGCTCAACACCGATTCGCCCATCAATCCCAAAAAAGACAGTCCCTATCTCGCCTGCATGAAAGTGCTGGATTTCGTCGGCGGCATTACCGACAACACCGCCGTGCGCATCTGCCGCGAAATCAGCGGCGTTCTTTCACGCTAGCTTTTGGGGTCAATTTGTATCCACACGTTGCGAAAGTGCAAACAAACGCTATTTTCCCGTGTTTTTCCCGTTGTTCTAAGCCTCTTGCAACAGTATGATTCTGTTCTGGGTCAACTCACAAAAAGGCGAAACCCGTGCCAACGTGGCAAATCCTCACCTGGTCGCTGATTGCCGTTTTATTTTTCTATGCCGTCTGGCAGATTGTGCAGGCCGTGCACATCGGTTCGCGCGCCAAACTGGACCAGCGCATCGCCCGCCGCAATGACACCCGCCGCGCCGCGCAGCTCAATCCGCCGTCGGTCGACGAGCCGCAGGCGCCGGCCAAAAGAAAAAGCAAAGCCGCCAGCCCGCGCAAGGAAAACCGTCTTGATTTTTCCGCCTATCTTCCCCCGGAAGACGGCGCGCCCGGCCAGGAGCCTGAAATTCCGGACGCCCCGGAAGACGAAGACACAGAATCGCCCGCCGCCCCCCCCACCCGGGCGACGCGCCGTTCGTTTGACGAAGACCTGCAAGCGCAAATCGACCTGCTATCGACCTACGACCAGCTCTCTTCCCAGTTTGAAGCCAGCGATGAAGCCGCCGCTGCCGAGGCAGCCGCGTCCGAGAGTGCTCCGGAACCGCCTGCCGAAAGTGAAGCGCAGCCTGACGCCGCCCCGGCGCAGCCGCCGCTACCGCCGCTGCCGCCGCACACAGACCCCACCATGCCCCGCGAAGCCGACGAACTCGTCCTTTTCTCGGGCGATGGTGCGCCGCCCACCACGCTGTGGTCGCGCAGTGTGCCCATCCCCCATGCAGCCGAGCTTGCCATTGAACCTGACGCCACGCCTGCGCAGGAAGCCGCCGCGCCCGCGCCAGAGTCTGTCCTGCCGGCCTCTGAAGCTGGCGCAGCCGAGCCGGAAGCTGCTGCTGGTGAAGTGCCGCCGCCCGAGCCTTTCCCGCTGGAACTGGAACTGCGCCAATTCCGCCGCGAACTCGCCCAGATGCGCGGCACCATGGCCGAGCAGCGTCAGCAAAGTGTGCGGCTGACCGCAGAACTCAACGGCCAGCGCGCCCTGAACAACGAACTGCATCGGGAAATCAACGAACTGCGTGAGCAACTTCAATCGCTGCTCACGGGCCAGAACATTTCCCCCGAATACAGCGAGCCCCTCATGCTCGCCCAACGTGGCATGGGAGTAGACGAACTGGCGGAGCACTGCGGCATCAGCGTTGCCGAAGCCCAGCTACTCTGCTCCCTGGCCGCCAGCAGCCGCGCGGCGGAGCAACCCGGAGAAACACATGAGCCGCAATGACGACGACACGCCTTATCTGAGCACGGACGACAGCCTCCCGGAAGACCCCTACGGTTTCGGGCAGGACTCATCCTTTCAC
>JAFSWK010000042.1 GCA_017444505.1 Rhodocyclaceae bacterium
CATCACGGTGGGCACGCTGGTCGGGCTGTATTTCCGGGAAGCCAAGATGCTGGAAGTATCGCCTTCGGCGTGGTTTGGCTGTGCCGACCAATCGCTGGAAGCAAGCCGCCTGAAGGATGCCAACCGCGCGCTCTCCGAACAAATCAGCAAGGCGAAGCTGGATGCCGAAGTAGGCCGCGCCACCCGTCAGGAACTGGAACGCCAGTTGAGCCAACTGCGCGGCGAACTGCGGGATGCACGCCGGGAAATCGAATTCATGAAAACCGCCAGTGGCAAATCCGCCAGCAGACCCGGCGGCAAGTCTGCCGCCACGGGTTCCAGCAAGTCGGCTGACGAAAAACGTTGATTACGGAGCACACCCCCCATGTTTGGCAAGAAAAACCGGAAAAACACGATTGAGGTCTCCAAGCTCTCCAGCCTGATTGCGGACAATGTTGTCGTTGTCGGCGATGTGCTGTTTTCGGGCGGCCTGCGCGTTGATGGCCGCATTGAGGGCAACGTGCTGGGCAAACCCGATGAGCAGAGCCTGATTGTGCTCAGTCGCAAAGGCTGTGTGGTCGGGCGCGTACATGCGTTTGATGCCGTCATCAACGGCGTCATCTCGGGCGACCTGGAAGTCGAGCACTTTCTGGAATTGCAGGCGGGCGCGAAAGTGTCGGGCAACATCATCTACCGCCAGTTGCAGATGGAATGTGGCGCCACCATCGAAGGCAAGCTCGTGCGGCGCGACGAATTTGGCCACAGCGACAGCTATTCCAGCGAATCGCACACGGATCAGGATTCCTCGTCCACGTCCTCTTCTTCCCGTACTGCGGCTTCCAGCACGGGGCGCGGCGGCGGCTCTTCTTCTTCCAGTGGCGGTTCTTCTTCATCGAGTCTGTCTTCTTCCGTCTCCACGCCGGATGTTTTCCGTCCCGCCCGCGCTTCGCATCGCGGCAAGTAATCGGTACGCTTTCCCCTTGTACAGCGCGCGCGCAGATTTGCGCGCGCGTCTGTTTTATGCGGTGGCTTTTTTGGCTGCGGGTGGGGCGACAAGGCGGACGGACAGGTAAAATTCGGGCATTCGTTTGCAAGGAGGCGCACGGCGCTCATGGAAAAGAATTCCCTGCTTGTTTTGCGCGGTCGCACCGCATTTTCAGTTGCCCGTCTCGACCGCATGGTTCGTGCCGCACTGCCTGCGCTGCCGGGGCTGCAACGGCTGCACGCGGAATGGTTTTATTTCGTCGAACTGGCGCAGCCGCTGGCGGAATCGGCAGCGACGCGCTTGCACGCGCTGCTTGATGCCAGCCCGTTTGACGGGGAAACGCAAGGCGACGTCTCGCTGTGGGTCACGCCGCGTTTTGGCACCATCTCGCCGTGGTCGTCGAAAGCCACCGAAATTGCGCGCCAGTGCGGTTTTGCGGAAGTTTTGCGCATTGAGCGCGGGCGCGCGCTGCATTTGTACATGCAGCCTCGAGGCCAGCGTCCGGCGGATGATGTGCTGACGGCGGCTGCCGCGCCGCTCTTTGACCGCATGACTGAATCCCTGCTGCTGGACGTGCAGGAAGCCGAACGCCTGTTTCACCACTATCCGCCCGCCCCGCTGGGCAGCATTGCCGTGCGGGAAAACGGGCGCGCGGCGCTGGAAGAGGCCAACCGCGCGCTGGGCTTGGCGCTCTCGGAAGACGAGCTGGATTACCTGCTGGCGCA
>JAFSWK010000043.1 GCA_017444505.1 Rhodocyclaceae bacterium
CGCGGGCAGAAATAAAAACGCCACAGCGCGTCGACACTGTGGCGTAGTCCGGGGTACTTTGAGCCGTCGACGCGGCTGGCGCCCCCGATGACGTTTCCTATCCTACCCCCCTAAAACGAGATTTTCAACCATGCCCCCGAATGCTTGTACGGGGACATGGCGTGGGATTCCTTGTGCCAGTCGTTTTGCCTGCGCGCCGATGTGGAGTGCGCTCGGGTGGGATAGACTGTACAGGAACCGCTTCCCGTGTGGTTGCGGCGAAGCTGACGCGAGGAATGCATCATGGTTTGCCTTCCAGATCGTCTGCTGGGTCGTCCTCTCCCAGACCGAGAGAAGCCATTTCCAGCAATTCCCGCTCGTGCCCGAACAGGTTCGCCAACTGTTCTTCGCTGGGCAGGTAGGTCAGATATTGCGCCGTGTACAGGTTGTCCTTGTCGTTGAGTACGGAATATCGGGCGATGGTTTCATTCTTTTTGGCGCAGAGCACAATGCCGATGGGCGGGTTGTCACCTTTTCCGCAGAAACGTTCCTGAAAAATGCGCGTGTAAAAATCCATCTGACCGATGTCCTGGTGTGTGAGTTCGCCGGTTTTCAGATCGATGAGCACGAAGCATTTGAGGATGTAGTTGTAGAACACGAGGTCGATGTAGAAGTGCTGCGTATCCGCAGCAATGTGCTTCTGTCGCGCAATGAAAGCGCGAAACCCTTGCCCAGTTCCAGCAGGAAGTCTTGCAGGCGGTCGATCAGTTTTTGTTCCAGATCTTTTTCATGAATGGCTGCGTTTGAGGAAATATCCAGAAATTCCAGTACGTAGGGGTCTTTCAACACGTCGTCCGCCTTGGTGACAGGGCGGCTGGTCTGGATTTCTGCTTTGAGTTCTTCGCGCTGTTCCGCTTTTCGTGTTGCCAGCAGCCGGTCATAAAACGCGGTGTTGATTTGCCGGTCCAACTGCCGCGAACTCCATCCTTCGTCGGCGGCTTCGTTCATGTACCAGTTGCGGCGTTCGGCGTCAGGCACCCGCATGAGCAGGCGATAGTGCGTCCAGCTCAATTGTGCACGCAGTGCGTGCATATTTGGGAATGCCTCGTAGAACTGGCGCATGTGCCAGAGGTTGCGCGGCGTAAAGCCTTTGCCGAACTCGGTGGTGAGTTGCCCGGAAAGGAAGTGCAGCAGGCGTTTGCCGTATTCGGCGCGGTTGCCGACCGCTTCGGCGATCTTGCGGCCAATTTCCCAATAGGCTTCGACCATGGCGGCGTTGACGGCGGCGACGGTCTTGCTGCGGGCAAGATGTAAAGCGACCCGGACAGTTTCGTACACCTGCTGTGCATTCGCCTCGGGGCTGGATTGGGTGGCAGGGACTTTCGTCCGTTTCGTTCCGGTGGGCGTTTTCTTGTGTGGAGCCATTGCGTGGGGTTCCTTGTGCCAGTTGTTTCACGGGTTGTTCGATATGGAACTGCGCTCGGGTGGGATAGACTGTACAGGAACCGCTTCCCGTGTGGTTGCGGCGAAGCTGATGCGAGGAATGAAATGACTGCTGCCTCTACGCCCGAAACCGTTGCTGCAAAACCGTCGCGCTTGCATCGTCGTCCGCAGGTGACGCTGGATGAGGCGTTGGCGGGCGGGTTGGATGAGTGGATTGATGTGCGCAGTCCGGGCGAGTTTGCGCTGGACCATGTGCCGGGGGCGTGTAACTGTCCGGTGTTGGACAATGACGAGCGCGCCCGCGTGGGGACGTTGTACAAGCAGGTTTCGCCCTTTGAGGCGCGGCGGCTGGGCGGGGCGCTGGTGGCGGCGAATATTGCCCGCCATATGCGCGAACGTTTTGCGGACAAGCCGCGCGGCTGGCGTCCGCTGGTGTATTGCTGGCGCGGGGGCGAGCGCAGCGGGGCGATGACGACCTGGCTGCGGCTGGTCGGGTGGGATGCGCGTCAGCTCATCGGTGGCTATAAGAGCTGGCGGCGCAAGGTGGCGCATGATTTGCAGGATTGGCCGGGGCGCTTTCGCTGGCGGGTGATTTGCGGGGCGACGGGCAGCGGCAAGACGCGCTTGCTGGGGGCGCTGCGGCAGGCGGGCGAGCAGGTGCTGGATCTGGAAGGGCTGGCGTGTCATCGCGGCTCGGTGCTGGGGGCGTTGCCGGATGTTGCTCAGCCTTCGCAAAAACGCTTTGAGTCGCTCATTTATGAGACGTTGCAGGGCTTTGATGCGCAGCGCACGGTCTATGTGGAGGCGGAGAGCCGCAAGATTGGCGCGCTGTTTTTGCCCGATGCGCTGCTGGCGGCCATGCGCGCTGCGCCTTGCGCGGAAATTCAGGCTACGGAGCAGGCGCGCTTGCAGTTGTTGCTGGAAGAGTATGGCTGGTTTCAGGAACAGCGCCGCGCGCTGGCGGAAAAACTCGGCCATCTGAAAAAGGTGCAAAGCGGCGAGCGCATCGCGCGCTGGCAGCAGTGGGCGCAAGAGGGGGCGCTGGCGCCGCTGTTTGCGCAGTTGCTGCAATTGCATTACGACCCGCTGTATCGGCGTTCACAGGGCAAGAATTTTGCGGGGATGGGTTCGGCGCTGGCGCTGCGCGCAGATACGCTGGATGCGGACGGGCTGGCGGCGATGGTGGCGCAGCTTCAGCGTGCGCAGGGCGCTTCACCAGCCGCGTGAGAGGGTTTGAAAGCGGGCGTTTTCTGCGCGGATGCGTTGGCAGTGTTGCCAGCGCAGGGCGCAGATTTGCCCGGCTTCGACCGCTGCCCGCAGCGCGCAGCCTGGTTCGGATTCGTGGCGGCAGTCGCGGAAGCGGCAGCCGCCCAGATGCGGGCGCAGTTCGGGGAAGGCGGCCAGCAGCGCGGCGTCGTCCAGATGTTTCAGGCCGAAGGTTTGCAGGCCGGGGCTGTCGATGAGCCAGCCGCCTGCGTCGAAGGCGTAGAGGTGCGTGGCGGTGGTGGTGTGTTTGCCGCTGTCGAGGGCGGCGGAAATTTCGCGGGTGGCCGCTTGCGCGTGGGGGAAAAGCGCGTTGACCAGCGTCGATTTGCCCATGCCGGATTGGCCGGTGAGCAGCGTGCGTTGTCCGATCAGAGTCGGGAGAAGGGCGTGGGCATCGCGCAGGGCGGAAAGTTCGATGACCGTGTAGCCTGCGTCGGAAAACGGCGTCAGTGTTGCGCGCGCGGCGGGCAGGCGTTCATGCAAGTCGCATTTGTTGAGGGCGATGATGCCGCGTATGCCTTCGCCTTCGGCGGCGGCCAGCGCGCGCGAGACCAGTTCGGCGGAGAATGCCGGTTCGCAGGCGACTACGATGAGCACTTGATCCAGATTGGCCGCCAGCCGCTTGGCGCGAAAGGCGTCCGAGCGCCAGAAGAGGTTTTCGCGCGGCAGCGCCGTTTCAATCACGCCCTCATTTTTCGCCGTGCGCGTAAAACGCACGCGGTCACCACAGGCAAATTCGGCGCGTTTGCCGCGCGGTACGCACAGCACGGGCGCTGCCGCCGGAGGCTTGTCCGGACAGACGGCGTAATGACGGCCAAAGACGGCGGTCACCAGCCCTTCGGCGGGCGAATCGGTTTTCGGCATTGCGGGAACGTGTGCCAGAATGGCGGCTTTTCGGAAAGAAGCGGATTATATGGCACAGGATCAAAACAACCTGGTCTGGTTGGATATGGAAATGACCGGCCTGAACCCGGATACTGACCGCATCATCGAAATCGCCATGGTGGTGACCAACTCGCAACTGGAAGTCGTTGCCGAAGCGCCGGTAATCGCCGTGCATCAGAGCGATGATGTGTTGAACGCGATGGACGAATGGAATACCCGCACGCACGGGCGCTCTGGCCTCATTGGGCGCGTGCGCGAGTCGACCATCAACGAAGAGCAGGCCGAGGCGCAGATGCTCGCTTTCCTGCAACAGCATGTGCCGCAAGGCGTTTCGCCCATGTGCGGCAACACCATCTGTCAGGACCGCCGCTTCATGGCGCGTTACATGCCCCGTCTGGAAGCGTGGTTCCATTACCGCAATCTGGACGTTTCCACGCTCAAGGAGCTGGCCAAACGCTGGCGTCCCGATGTGGTGAAAGGGCTGAAAAAACACGGTCGCCACGAGGCGCTGGCGGACATCATCGAGTCCATCGAAGAGCTGCGCCACTACCGCGCTACCTTTTTGCGTCTGGAAGACTGAGGCGCGCGCGCTTGTGCGGCGCGTTTTTCGGGGCGGGTTCGCTGCTATAATCCGCCAGTTTACGTTTCTTGATTTTCCTTACAGGAGATACTCACCATGGCCATTGAACGCACCCTTTCCATCGTCAAGCCGGATGCCGTCGCGAAAAACGTGATTGGCCGCATCTACCAGCGTTTTGAAGACGCGGGGCTGAAAATCATCGCCGCCAAGATGGTGCACCTGTCCGACGTGGAAGCGGGCAAGTTCTATGAAGTGCACAAGGCGCGTCCCTTCTTCAAGGACCTGGTCGAATTCATGACTTCGGGGCCGGTGATGGTGCAGGTGCTGGAAGGCGAAAACGCCATTGCCAAAAACCGCGAACTGATGGGCGCGACGAACCCGAAAGAAGCCGCCCCGGGCACCATCCGCGCCGATTTTGCCAGCAGCATCGACGCCAACGCCGTGCATGGTTCGGATGCGCCGGAGACGGCGGCGGTGGAAATCGCCTTCTTCTTCCCGCAGATGAACGTCTATTCCCGCTAAGGGGCGCGGATTGTCCGGCGTGCAGCGCATTTCCCGCATGGAGGAACGCATCAACCTGCTCGATTTCAGTCCGGCGGCATTGACCGCCTGGCTGGTGAAGCAGGGCGAGAAGCCGTTTCGCGCCCGGCAGGTGCTGCGCTGGGTGCATCGCGCCGGTTGCGACGATTTCGCCCAGATGACGGATGTTGCCAAGGCGCTGCGCGCGCGTCTGCAAGCCACGGCGCAAGTGCGCGCCCCTGCGGTGCGCACCGCCACGCATTCGGCGGATGGTACGCGCAAATGGCTGCTGGACGTGGGGCAGGGCAACGCCGTGGAAATGGTGTTCATCCCTGAGCGCAACCGTGGCACGCTGTGTATTTCGTCGCAGGCAGGTTGCGCGCTGGAATGCGCCTTTTGTGCCACGGGCAAACAGGGGTTTAACCGCAATCTTTCTGCGGGCGAAATTGTCGGCCAGCTCTGGCTGGCGAACCGTCTGCTGGAAGACGAAGCGGGCGTGCGTCTGGCGCCGGACAGCCACTATGAGCGCCCGGTGAGCAACGTTGTGCTGATGGGCATGGGCGAGCCGCTGGCCAATTTTGAGGCCGTGCTCGCTGCGCTGCAAACCATGCTCGATGACCGCGCCTATGGACTTTCGCGCCGCCGCGTGACGGTGTCCACGTCGGGCATTGTGCCGGCCATTGACCGTCTGCGCGATGCCTGCCCGGTGGCGCTGGCCGTCTCGCTGCACGCGCCCAATGATGAATTGCGCGATGAGCTGGTGCCCATCAACCGCAAATATCCGCTGGCCGATCTGATGGCGGCCTGCCTGCGCTATCTGGAAGATGCGCCGCGCGATTTCATCACCTTTGAATACATCATGCTGGACGGCATCAACGACACGCCCGAGCACGCCCGTCAGTTGCTCGCGCTGGTGCGCGAGGTGCCGTGCAAGTTCAACCTGATTCCCTTCAACCCGTTCCCCGGCGCGCGCTGGCAGGCTTCCAGCCCGCAGCGGGTCGCCCGTTTTGCCGCCCTGTTGCAGGACGCGGGGCGGGTTGCCACCGTGCGCAAAACGCGCGGGGACGACGTGGCCGCCGCCTGCGGCCAGCTTGCCGGGCAAGTGCGCGACCGCACTCGCCGAACCATGATTTCAATACAGGAGAAGGCCGCATGAATCAGCCTCAGTTCCGACATATTTCCCTGCGTGCGTTGTGCGCTGCCGCGCTCTCGGCAGCTGTGCTGGCCGCCTGCGCCAGTGCCGGTGGCGTGGCGGGTGACAGCTTTGGCGGCAGTGCCGCGCGTCCGGTTGCCGACCAAGAGCCGAAAAATCAGGCGCAGGCACGTGCCAAAAACAACGTTGAACTTGGCATCGCCTACATGGGCGTGGGCAATTTTGGCGTCGCGCTGGATGAAGCGCGCAGCGCCCTCAAGCACGATTCGTCCTACGCTCCGGCCTACCATTTGCTGGGTCTGGTGTACATGTATATTGACGACATGAACGCCTCGCGCGAAAACTTCCAGCGTGCGCTTTCGCTGGCACCGCGCGACCCGGATATTGAAAACAGCTACGGCTGGTTCCAGTGTGTGAACGGCAATATCAATGCCGGGCTGGAAATTCTGCGCCGGGTAGTGAAAAACCCGTATTACCGCTTCGCCGGGCGTTCTTACACCAATATGGGTCTGTGCTATCTGCGCGAGAAAAACGACCAGCAGGCCGAACTCATGTTCACGCAGGCGCTGCAAGTAGACCCGAAAAACCCGCAGGCCATTTTCCAGCTGGCCGACATTGCCTATCGCCGTGGCGATATGGCGCAGGCGCAGAAACGGCTTGACCAGTTCCACTCCAGCAACGAGCCGGACCCCGCCTCTGCCTTGCTGGGGCTGCGCATTGCCCGTACAACAGGCGATCACGACGCGCAGGAACACTATGGCGAGCTGCTGCGTGAGCGCTTCCGCCTGTCCGATGAATACCGTGAAATGATGAAGTAGGAAATCTCACCGTGAGTACACAACCGGAAAACGAACAGCAACCGTCGCAGGAAGCCGCACCGGCTGCGGCTGCGCCCGTTGGCGGCATCGGCCATCGTCTGCGCGAAGCGCGTGAAGCGCGCGGTCTGCAAACCTCCGATGTGGCGCAGGCGTTGAAGATTACCCAGCGGCAGATTGAAGCGATGGAAAAAGAGAGTTTCGACCTCTTGCCCGGCGCGGCCTTCGTGCGTGGTTTTTTGCGCAATTACGCCCGCTTTGTCGGCCTGAACCTGGATGAGCAAATCCGCGCCCTGACCTTGCAGGACGAAGATACCGTGCCTGCCCGCGCGATTTACCGCGTACCGGAAAAAGGTTCCTCCGGCATCGACTGGCTGGCCACCGCCACGCCCCTGCATTCCAGCGCGCGCAAGAAGGGCGGCGGTCTGGGGCGCTTGCTCAAGGTGCTTCTGCTGCTGGTCTTGCTTGCCGTACCAGTGGCGGCCTATTTTGACTGGTTCCGCATCAACCACATGCCCGGCCTGCTGAACGCGCCGCAAGAGACCGGCGAGCAGAACGAAATTCTGCTGCCCAATCCGCAAACGGGTGAAATTGGTCTGCAAGGCGACGAGGCAGGCGAGAACACTGCCCCTGAGCCGGCGGCCATTCCCCTGCCCACGCCGCAGGCGGAAGTGATTGGTTCGGAAACGCCTGCGGCGGATTCGGGTGCAGAGAACGCGCAAGGTGGCGAAAGTGAAAGCGCGCCGGCACCGGATGCGTCCTCTTCCGCGCCGCAGGAAGGCGCAGCGGCGCAAGGCGATGAACCGCCGCTGGTGGGGCTGGATACCGTCGGGGACAAACCTGCTGCGCAAAGCAGCAAGCTGGTTTTTGAAGCCAGCACCGAATCGTGGGTTACGGTGCAAGATGCCAGCGGCAGGCAGTTGCTGAACAAACGTTTGCCTCGTGGCGTGCCTACGTCCGTGGAAGGCAAACCGCCGTTTCGGCTGACCGTCGGCAACGCCGCCAAGGTGACGATGACGCGCGATGGCGAGCCGGTCGACCTGGTGCCGCATACGCGCTCGGGCGGCGTTGCACGGCTGACGTTGGAGTAAGGCTTCGTGGCGGGCAGCGCCGTTCCCGTCCCCTTGCCGGGGCGGAGAAAATGCCACAGCGTGCGCATTGGCCATCTGCGCATCGGCGGCGATGCGCCGGTCTGCGTGCAATCCATGACCAACACCGACACCGCCGACGTGGAATCTTCCGCGCAGCAAGTGGCCGAACTTGCCCGCGCCGGTTCGGAAATGGTGCGGCTGACGGTCAATAACGAAGAGGCCGCGCGCGCCATTCCCGCCATTGCCGAGCGGCTGGCGGCGATGAATGTAACCGTGCCGCTGATTGGCGATTTTCACTACAACGGCCACCGCCTGCTGGCCGCGCATCCTGAATGCGCCGCGCGGCTGGCCAAGTGGCGCATCAACCCCGGCAACGTCGGCAAGGGCGAAAAGCGCGACCGCCAGTTTGCCGAGATCATCGAAATGGCCTGTCGGCATGAAAAACCGGTGCGCATCGGTGTCAACTGGGGCAGTCTGGACCAGGCCGTGCTGGCGCGGCTGATGGATGAAAACAGCCACCGCGCGCAGCCCGCTTCGCCTGAGGCGGTGATGCGCGAGGCGCTGGTGTGTTCGGCGCTGGAATCGGCGCAAGAAGCCGAGCGCATCGGTTTGCCGGCGGATGCCATCGTACTCTCCGCCAAGGTGTCCAGCGTACCGGCGCTGATTGCGGTCTACCGCACGCTGGCCAGCCGCTGTGAATACGCGCTGCATCTGGGGCTGACCGAAGCCGGCATGGGTTCAAAAGGCATTGTCGCTTCCACGGCGGGGCGGGCCGTGCTGCTGCATGAAGGCATTGGCGACACCATCCGCGTCTCGCTCACGCCTGAGCCGGGCGGGGCGCGCACGCAGGAAGTCGTGGTGGCGCAGGAAATTCTGCAAAGCATGGGGCTGCGCGCGTTTTGCCCGATGGTCACATCCTGCCCCGGCTGCGGGCGCACTACCAGCACGCTGTTTCAGGAACTGGCCG
>JAFSWK010000044.1 GCA_017444505.1 Rhodocyclaceae bacterium
CGACGGACGCTTGCACGGCCTCATCACGCTGCATGACGCCCTGCGCCCCGAAGCCCCCCGCGCCGTGCGCGCCCTGCAACAAGCGGGGCTGACCGTCTGGATGCTCACCGGCGACCACGCCGCCGCCGCCGCCCGCATCGCCCGCGAAGCCAATGTAACGCACTGGCAAGCCGCCCTGCTGCCCGCAGACAAAGCCGCCGCCCTTGCCCGTCTGCGCACAGACGCGCACAGCGTCATCGGCATGGCCGGCGACGGCATCAACGACGCCCCCGCGCTGGCGCAAGCCGATGTCTCCTTCGCCCTCGGCGTCGGCGCAGAAGCCGCCGTCGCCGCCGCCGACATCACACTGATACGCCCCGCGCTGGACGGCATCGTGCACGCCGTGATGCTCTCGCGCGCAACCATGGCGAAAATCCGGCAAAACCTGTTTTTCGCCTTTATCTACAATGTCATCGGCATCGGCTTCGCCGCCGCCGGAATGCTCAACCCGGTCATCGCGGCGCTGGCGATGGCGATGAGTTCCCTCTCAGTGGTCAGCAATTCATTACTGCTGCGCCGCTGGCGTCCGCAACCTCTGGAAAGTGGAGAAAAACCATGACGGAAATCACCTTTGGCATAGAAGGCATGAGCTGCAACGGCTGCGTAAAGACGGTCACGCAGGCGCTGCAAAGTATCGCGGGTGTGGAAAGCGCCCAAGTCTCGCTGGCAGACGCCCGCGCCACGGTACGTTTTGACGACACCCGCACCCAACCCGACGCCCTGCACCAAGCCGTACAGGACGCGGGCTTTGACGTGCGGGCAGAGTGACATCCGCTATACTCTGCCGAAATGCCCCTTGGTTCTCAAAGGCGCCCTGTATCTGCGCACATTTACAGGATTTGCCAAGAGGCGAATTTGGCAATCAGGCGTTGAACAAATATGCAAAAAAATAATCCCATAGCAGAAGTGTTTGGATTCCCCATAACGAATCAAGGGGAGGATGCTGCGTATTATCGTGAAAACAGATTGTGCCCGTTTCACAACAGGTTTCCGAACTGCACCAAGGACAAAGCGGATGATCCGCTAGGCGTTTGCAGTATTTTTCACGGGCAAAACAAGGTGATTACGTGCCCCACCCGTTTCCGCGAGGAATGGAAGATTCTGCACAATGCGGCAAAATTTGTGTGGCCGAAAGGGACAAAGTGGACGTCATTGCCCGAAATAAAACTTGTCGATGGCAACGGACAGTCGGCAGGGAATGTGGATTATGTCATCGTAAGTCATGATGAGAACGGACGCATCACAGATTTTGCCTCCATCGAAGTTCAAGGTGTTTATATCAGCGGCAATCTGCGCAACCCGTTTCAGGAATACATGAAAGCCCCCTCTGCGGAATTTGAGTGGAATGGCAGGAATTTTCCCCATCCTGATTATCTGTCATCATCCCGCAAGCGACTGATTCCCCAAATGCTGTACAAGGGCGGTATTTTCAAGGCATGGAACAAGAAACAATGCGTAGTGCTTCAGAAAACATTTTTTGACACATTGCCGGAACTGCCGCAAACAACGAAAGCCAAGGCAGACATTGCGTGGTTTCTTTACGACCTGGAGCACAGCGAAGCCGATGGCAGGAATCGCCTCGTTTTGGTCGACACGGTATACACAGAATTTCAGGCTGCTTTGGAGCAGGTTATTTATCCCAAGCCCGGAAAGATGCCTGACTTCCTTGCTATTCTGCAAGGGAAACTTGACGAGCGTATCAGCAACGATCCTGAGCTTCGTTCGGTCTACGATCTGTTATGAGTTTGCAATACATACAATTAAATCTTTTCCAGCAAGAAAATGCTGGAAACGGTGCCGCATCTCGGCGGCAGGTTGTGAACGTTGCCTCTGTGCCGCAGCGCAGCCCGTTTCGCTATCCTGGTGGAAAAACGTGGCTGGTTCCGACGGCGCGGCGGTGGTTTGCAACGGCAACGGCGGGTTCTTGGCTTGTTGAACCCTTCGCTGGCGGCGGTATCATCAGCCTTACCGCTGCTGCGGAAGAGTACTTCAGGCATGTCACGATGGTGGAACTCGATAACGATATGGCAGCCGCGTGGCAGACCATTCTTTCTGAGGATAATCAATGGCTCATCCGACAGATTTCTGAATTTCACGTCACGGCTGAGAACATCAATAGCGTGATCGCCCGCGCAGGCGACGGAATAAAAGAACGCGGTTTCGCAACCATCGTGCGCAACCGTACCAACCACGGAGGCATTCTCGCCAAAGGCTCTGGTGCCATCAAGACGGGTGAGAACGGAAGAGGCCTCGCCTCACGCTGGTATGCTGCAACCCTGATAAAGCGAATCATCGACATCAATCGCATCAGCGACAGAATAACCTTCATTCACGGCGACGCATTTTCCATCATGGAACATCATATGGACGATGAAAACGCATTCTTCTTCATCGACCCGCCCTACACCGTCGCGGGGCGCCGCCTGTACAACCACTACGAAGTTGATCATCGCAGAATCTTCAAACTGGCCAGCAAAATGCGAGGCCATTTTCTCATGACATCCGATGATACGCAGGAAGTGCGTAACTGGGCAGAAGAATACGGTCTGCCCTATAGAACAACACCCATGCAGACCACCCATCTTGTAACAAAAGAAGAGTTACTGATTTCGGATAATCTGGAATGGATGTAATCTGTGGCGAATAGATATACGTATTCTTGCAAATTAAACGCCTGATGCTGCTGCAACCTCTGGAAAGTGGAGAAAAACCATGACGGAAATCACCTTTGGCATAGAAGGCATGAGCTGCAACGGCTGCGTAAAGACGGTCACGCAGGCGCTGCAAAGTGTCGCGGGCGTGGAAAGCGCCCAAGTCTCGCTGGCAGACGCCCGCGCCACGGTACGTTTTGACGACACCCGCACCCGACCGGAAACCGTGCGGCAAGCGGTGATTGACGCGGGCTTTGACGTATGCTGAACGTCTCGCCCGCATTGGAATGAAACAGGAACAGGAGAAAACCCACATGGCAAAAGTATTGATGATTAACGGCTCGCTGCACGCGGGCGGCTTCAATCAGCAACTGACGGAAAAAATCGTCGCCCTACTGGGCGCGCGCGCCGAAGTTTCCGTGCTGCACTGGGCGGACGTGCCGATATACGTGCAGAATCAGGAATTTCCCGCGCCCGCAGCGGTGGCGCGCGTGCGCGACGAAGTGCGGGCGGCGGACGCCATCTGGTTCGTCACGCCCGAATACAACTACCAAATCCCCGGCGGCCTGAAGAATCTGACCGACTGGCTATCGCGCTCGCTGGATGCCGCCAACCCGCGCGGTGAGAGCGCCATACACGGCAAAATCACCACCGTTTCCGCCGCCGCAGCCGACGGCGGCACACATGTGCGCCCGCTGCTGGAAGAACTGCTGGCCTTCATCCGCACGCAAGTGCAGCGCGAAGCGGGCAGCGGCGTTGCCATCAAACCCGAAAACTGGGCCAGCGGCGCGCTGACGTTGAGCGAAGCCGAAGAAGCCGCACTCCATCAACAAGCCACGGCGCTGCTGGCGCGTTTGGCAATGGCGGCTTGATTGCCGAAGGGGGGCGTTTGCGGTTCTTGTCTTTGAAAGATTCTTCCTGATACGGAATTCATCATGAACGAACGCGATGAAAATACCGTCAAAAACATCCATGCGCAGCGCCCGCAGGCAGAGGATGCCGACGGGTCGGCGGTTGCGGCAGACGATGGGCAAGCGCAAAGCAAAACCTTTCCGGGCGATACAGTCCCGCCGTGGCGGAGATTGTTTGCGCGGCTGCTGGATCTTTTCATTTCGTTTTGCCTGTGCGTACTGCTTTTCCTCGTGTTGTACGCCATTCCCCGCTATATGCCGGAGGGCGTGCACTGGGAAGATTTGCAAGACTTGAGGCAGCTATTGGGGCTGCTGCTCTTTGTCATGATGATCGTTCATGCCGTGCTGTTGCAGCCGGTCGCTGCCGCGATCGCTACGTTTTTGCTCAGTGTGCCCGTAGAGGCCTTGTTTCTCGCCTGCTTTGGTACGACTCCGGCAAAGTGGCTGTTTGGCATCCGGGTGGTGCATCCGGACGGCACATTGTTGTCCTTGTCCGAAGCATTCCGGCGCTCCCTTCGGGTTTTCGCGCAGGGCTTGGGGTTTGGCATACCCTTCATTGCGCCGTTCACCTCCCTGTTTGCCTATTGGCGACTGACGAAAACCGGAACGACTTGGTGGGATGCCGCTACCAACGCCGTAGTGCTCCACAAAAAGCGGGGCGTGTTCCGCACGCGGGTGTGGGTGTGCATGGTTGGCGTTTTTGCTTTGGTTCTGCTGGTTTGCCTGTTGTGGGCAGCCATCTTTGCACCCGCCGCGTGAGAGTCCGTGCCCGCACGCGCTTTTGTTTCGTGGCAACGAGAAACGGAAATATCGTACAATGCAGCGTTTTCCCGATGAAAGCGCCGCAAGTGTGATTTGAGAACAGCATTAAAAATCATCATGTTACGCGAATATTTTTGCCCCCCCGCTGCGCATACGACTAGCTCGCAGCGTCTGAACGCGCGCTTTCTTCCGCACAGCGATTTTCAATCGAACGCCATCCGGATTTGTGCCGGGTGGCGTTTTTGTTTTTGAAATGCCCTTTTTCAATGAAATCAAGCATGAAGAAAATGGAGTCAATCGTGAAGAAAATTGAAGAAGCCTTATATGAAAAAGTCGCGGCGGAAGTGGAGTCAAACCAGAAAAGAAAAGGGCTATGGACGAAAGCATATGCGCATAGTGGTGGTTCTACCCAACGCGCCGAGGCGCTCTATATCAAGCTGCGTGTGCAGGAGGAGTTGCAGGCGTTACAGGATGCAGCTGCACGACGATCTCGACGACGGCGGTTGGGGTGCCTGCTGTGGTTTGTGCTGCTGTTTATGACGCTGTTTGTGGTGCCGCATTTGATTAACTGGTTAGGAGGCAAAGAAGAAGTCGCGCAAGAAACCCATGCTGAACACAAAGATCCGGAACTGCACGACCCGGTAACGGTTGATCCCGCCCTAGCGCCGGTCTATATCGAACTGCCGCCGTATGTGAAAAAACTTGACCCAGCGGAAGGCGAACGTTTCGTGCAGGCCGAGATTGTCCTGCAAGTGGCGACCGACCCGAAATATGCCGCCATGATTGAAGCGAGCAAGTCGCAAATCAACGACATCATCAACCGCATCCTCGCCACGAAAAAGCCCTCGGACATTCGCACCGCCAAGGGGCAGGAGGCACTCAGCCAGGAAATTCTCATCGCCATCAACGATGCGCTCGGCTATGCCCGTCCGGCGCAGCCCACGGGTCCGTGGGGACCGGTGATTGCGGTCTTGTTCCATTCGCTCATCATCCAATGATGTGGCGATGCGTGGGGCGGTTACAGCGCGAAGCGTTCGCGCAGAATCTGGTTGACGCGCGTTTGCCAGCCCCGGCCTGTGGCGCGCAGTGCGGCGAGAACGTCTGGGTCGAGGCGGATTTTTACCGCCTCTTTGGTTGCCGCCGCTTTGGGTCTGCCCCGCTTGCGCGCGGCAATGGCTTGCGGCGTATGGGTGGCGGCAAATTCGCCGCGCTGGGCTTGGGCGAGCGATTCGCGCAGCCCCGGCAAGGGCTGCCCCGCGTCGGCTTCAACGGCGCGGGCGACGGGTTCAATGTCGAGTTCACGTAGCTTCATTTTTTAACCTCTGTGCCTTCATGCTCTGATTGCGCCGCCAAAAACAGGGTGGCGAGCCACGCTTCACGCCCTGCGCGGGGGCATCATGGCCACGGCTGCGGCGCTGGGGGTGAGGCGTTCGGAAAGACAGACGACGGCGAGCAGTGCGGTAGCGCGGGGCGCCCGCCGTATTCTGTCAGGCGCTGAAGGCGGCTGCGTCACACGGATTTTCCGCCCCGTTCGTCCGCCGTAACTGCGGGAATGCCGTATTCGCGCTGCATGGCTGCCACGGAAACAACCCACTGTTTGCCGTATTTGCAGGCATCGACGCCATTGACGAGTTTTCCGTAGGTAATGGCCTTGCGCAGCGTGCTTTCGTTCAGCCCCCAAAGCTGGGTAGCGTCGGTAAAAGCCATGAG
>JAFSWK010000045.1 GCA_017444505.1 Rhodocyclaceae bacterium
ACATCGGCGGCATCGAGCACGCCATCCTGCACCTGCTCTACGCGCGCTTTTTCACCCGTGCGATGCGCGACTGCAATCTTCTGGAACACGCCGAACCCTTCACCCGCCTGCTCACGCAAGGCATGGTGGTGGCCGAGACCTATTACCGCGAAGCGGCCAGCGGCAAAAAAGACTGGTTCAACCCGGCAGATATTGACGTGAGCCGCGACGAAAAAGGCCGCATCACTGCCGCCCATCTGCGTCAGGACGGCCAGCCCGTGGTCATCGGCACCACGGAAAAGATGTCGAAATCGAAAAACAACGGCGTCGACCCGCAAGCCCTGATTGACCAGTACGGCGCCGACACCGCCCGCTTTTTCATCATCTTCGCCGCGCCGCCTGAGCAGCAACTGGAATGGTCGGATTCCGGCGTCGAAGGCGCATACCGCTTTTTGCGCCGCGTCTGGAACTACGGCCAGAAAATGCGCGACGAAATCCTGCCCGCGCACACCGCCTCTGCCGCGCCGCAGGATGCCGCGCTGCGCTTTGAACTGCACACGCACCTGAAACAGGCCAATTACGACCTGGAAAAAATGCAGCTCAACACCGTCGCCTCGGCAACGATGAAAATGCTCAACGTGCTCGAAAAAGCGCCCGCCACGGATACCGCGCTGCATCTGGAAGGCTTTTCCATTTTGCTGCGCGTGCTCTCGCCCATCGCCCCGCACCTGTGCCACGCGCTGTGGCAAGACTGCGGCTTTGCCGAACGCCACGGCGCGCAGCTGGCCGACGCCGCCTGGCCGGAACCGGATGCGGCGGCGCTGGCGCGCAACCGCATCGAAATGATGATTCAAATCAACGGCAAGCTGCGCGGAAAATTTGAAGTTGCTGCGGAGGCCAGCCGCGAAGAAATCGAAGCCGCCGCGCTCGCCACCGAATCCGTGCAAGGCTTTCTGACCGGTGCCACGGTGCGCAAGGTCATCGTCGTGCCGGGGCGTCTGGTCAATCTGGTCATTTGAGGAACGCCGCCATGCGCCGCCGCACATTTTGTTTGCTGCCTGCCGCCGCGCTGCTGAGCGCCTGCGGTTTTCAACTGCGCCGTGCCCGCACCATGCCCTTTGCCAGCATTTACCTGCCCGCCATCGGCGGCGGGCTGGGCACGCGCATCCGTCAGGGTTTGCAGGACAGCAGCGTGGAAATCGTCCGCGACATCAAACAGGCCGAAATGCGCCTGGATATTGCCGTGGCCGGGCGCGACCGTGAAATCCTCTCGCTCTCCGGCGAAGGCAAGGTGCGCGAATACGAAATCATCCAGCGCATCCGCTTCGCGCTCTACGCTGCCGACGGCAGCGTGCGGCTTGCCCCCGTGACACTGGAAGCCCGCCGCGACTACACCTACGACGACACCATGCTGCTGGCCAAACAACAAGAAGAAGCCCTGCTCTGGCAAGACATTGACGCCGACCTTGCCCGCCGCGTGCTCGACCGCCTCGCTGCCGCCGCTCCGCAATGAAACCGGAACAACTCGCCGCGCACCTGCGTGAAGGCAAACTCGCCGCGCTCTACCTGATTCATGGTGCCGACCCGCTGGGACGTCTGGAAGCGGCGG
>JAFSWK010000046.1 GCA_017444505.1 Rhodocyclaceae bacterium
CAGGGCGCGGCCACCATTGGCGTGCGCCGTGCCCGGCTGCAAGAGCAAAGCAACCGGCTGGGGCTGAAGTCCACCCTCTCGGAGACGATTACGCAAATCATCGCCGCCTACTGGAAACTGTTGCAGGCGCAGGAAAAGGTGCACATCGCCCAGGCCTCGCTGAAGCGTTCGCTGCAACTGCTGGAAATCAACCGTTCGCTGATTGACGCCGGGCGCATGGCGGCCATCGAAATCGTGCAGACCGAAGCAGAAGTCGCCACGCAGGAACTTTCCTATGAAGAGGCGCGTAACCAGCAGGATATGGAACGCCTGTCGCTGCTGCAATTGCTGGCGCTGGATCTGGACACCATGATTGTCGCCAGCGAAGCGCCGGTGGCCGAGCCGCTGAATATCAGCGCGCTGGAGGCGCTGCGGCGCGCCGAAGCCTCGCAGCCCGCGTATCTGACGCAACTCGTCAACGGCGAACTGGCAAAAATTGACCTGGAACAGGCACACAACAACCGCCTGTGGGATGTTTCGCTGGTCGGCGGTGCCAGTCAGGTGCGCAATCTGGGCGACAACCCGAACAGCCGCTTCTGGAATAACTACGTCGGCGTGCAGGTGGAATTTCCGCTGGGCGATCTGGCGCCCCGTCAGGCTGAAGTGCAGGCGCAGGTAAAAGAGCAAAATCAGGAACTGAAAATCGCCGAAGCCCGTCAGCAACTGGAACGCGATGTCATCAACTCCGTGCGCAACATCTACACCCGCTGGCGGCAGTACGAAATCGCCCAGCGCGCGCTGGACCTGTCGCGCAAAAAGCTGGACATCGAACGCGAAAAGCTCGCCGTAGGCCGTTCCAGCAACTTTCAGGTGCTCAGTTTTGAAAACGACCTGCGCAACGCGGAAAATGCGCAACTCAACGCCCTCATCAGCTATCTGAACGCCCAGGCCGACCTGGATCAGACGCTAGGCACAACGCTCGAAAGCTGGGATATTTCGCTCAATGATGGAGACGACAACTAAGCCCTCATCCGCAATCCGCTGGCAACGCTGGGCGCTGGCCGCACTGTTTGCCGCGATTGCCATCGCCGCGCTGCACATCTGGCAGCCGTGGCAGAAAATCCTGCAACAAACCCCGCCGCCCGAAGAACCGGCGGGCACCTGGGTGCTGGTCGCACCACAGCTTCTGGAGCAACGCCTCGGGCTGGCCGGCAGGATTCAGGCCGCCAGCCAGCAAACGCTGGTCGCCCCTTTTGATGGCGTGGTCCGCGAAGTGCTGGTGCAGGAAGGCGAGCGCGTCAGCGCCGGCCAGCCGCTGATTCAGCTCGATTCTGACCAGCTCGACATTCAGCTTCGTCAGGCGCGCGCCGAATTGCTCAAGGCACAAAAAAGCGCCAAGCGGCTGCGCAACTGGTCGCGCAGTCCGGAAGTCTCGCGCGCGCGGCGCGCCGTGCAGCAAGCGCAGAGCAAACTGGCCAACACCGAGGCCAATTTGCGCGACACCCGCGCGCTGTTTCAGCGCGGCGTGGTCGCCCGCATTGAAGTCGATTCGCTGGAACAGCAAGCCCGCACGCAGCAGCAGGATTTGCAGGCGGCCAGCGAAGAGCTGCAAAACGTCGAGGCGCGCGGCGATAGCGAAGAGCGCAAAATCGCCGAAATGGAACTGTCTAATGTGCAGGCGAAATACAAGGCGCTGGAAGCCCGCGCCGCCCAGCAAACGATTCAGGCGCCTTTTGATGGCATCGTCGTGCGCCCGGCAGGCGGCGCGAAAACGACGGGCGTGCAGCCCGGCGCGCAGGTCGGCAAGGGTGCATCCTTGCTCACCGTGGTCGGACAAGACCAGATTCAGGTGGTCACCCGCGTAGCCGAATCCGACCTCGGCCTGCTGAAAGCCGGTATGCCGGTGCAGATTACCGGCGACGGTTTTGCCGGACAAACCCTTTCTGGCCACATCAGCACCATTTCCGTGCAAGGCACCGCCGCCGATTCGCCGGGCGCGACGGCGTATTACGACGTGCAAGTCTCCGTCGACCCCCGACCAGCAGGAAGCCACCCGACAAATGCGGCTGGGCATGAGCGCGCGGCTGGCCGTGACCCTGTACCGCAACGAACAGGGCATGGCGATTCCGCCCGACGCGCTGCATCTGGCACCCGATGGTTCCTACACCGTGCAGTTTCGTGAATCGCCCGCCTCGCCGGTGGCCACGGTCAAGGTGCGCACGGGCAAAACCGTCATTCAGGGCATCGAAGTGCATGACCTGCCGCATGGCTACGTGCTGCTGGGCGAAGCCTACCCGCCGCAGGTCGACCACATGTAAGACGCACGCACAAAAAACGCGCGCCGCCCCATCATGGGTACGGCGCGCGTTGCGCAGGGGGCACGGGCGGCGAATGCGCCCTTTGGTTTTACACCGCGATGGTGGCTTTTTGCTTCACATAGCGACCCGGCGCGGGTTCAATCGGGCGGTGGCGCTCGTTGCCCAGCACGCCACGGGCGGCCACCTTGCGGCTGCCGCTGAGTTTGTTGAGCCAGGCAATCCAGTCATTCCACCAGCTTCCCGGATGTTCCTCGGCACCGGCGAACCAGTCTTCGGCGCTCTCCGAACCTGCGCTGCCATCGTTCGTCCAGTAACTGCGGCGGTTTTTCGAGGCAGGGTTAATCGCACCGGCAATGTGGCCGCTGGCCGAAAGCACGAAGCGGGCGGGCTGGGCGAAGAGGTTGCGCCCCAGATAGGCGCCAATCCACGGCACGATGTGGTCTTCCTTGGCCGCCATGAGGTAGGTCGGCATCGCCAGTTTGCCCAAGTCAATCGACTCGCCCAGCATGGTCAGCCGCCCCGGTACACGCAGGCTGTTTTCAAGATACATGTTGCGCAGATACCAAGCCAGGAAGGGGCCGGCGAGGTTGGTGCTGTCGCAGTTCCAGTAGAGCAGGTCGAAGGGGCGCGGCGTGCCGCCTTTCATGTAGTTGCCCACCACATATTGCCAGACTAGGTCGTTGGCACGCAGGAAGGAAAAGACGTTCGCCAGTTCCTGCCCGGCCATCAGGCCGCCCTTGCCCACCGCCGCTTCGCGGGCGGCGACGCTGGCTTCATCAATCAGGCAGTTGATTTCGCCACTTTCGGCAAAATCAAGCAGCGTGGTCATCAGGGTCAGGCTGGCGGCGGGGTTTTCGCCGCGCGCAGCCGCCACCGCCAGCGCGCAAGACAACAGCGTGCCGCCGATGCAAAAGCCCAGCGTGTGCGCCTGCGCCACGCCGGTGACGTCGCGCACCACTTCCAGCGCCGTGAGCGGCCCTTTTTGCAGATAATCGTCCCAGGTGGTCTGGGCGTTTTCGGCGTCCGGGTTTTTCCACGAAATGAGGAAAACGGTGTAGCCCTGTTCGACCATGAAGCGGACGAACGAATTTTCGGGCTGCAAGTCCATGATGTAGAACTTGTTGATGCACGGCGGCACCACCAGCAGCGGCGTGCGGGCGACTTTTTCGGTCGACGGAGCGTATTGCAGCAACTGGATCAGCTCGTTTTCGTAAATCACCGCGCCGGGCGTGACCGCCAGATTGCGCCCGACCTCAAAGGCCGATTCGTCGGTCATCGAAATGTGGCCTTTTTGCAGGTCGGCAAGCATGTTCTGGATGCCGTCGCGGATGCTCTGGCCGTTGGTGGCCAAGGCGGTCTGGATAAATTCCGGATTCAGCGCGGCAAAATTGGACGGCGCATAGGCATCAATCACCTGACGGGCGAAAAACTGCATCCGCTCACGCATCCGGCGGTCTTCCAGCGGCGTGGAATCGGCCAGATTGCGCAGAAAATCGGCGTTAATCAGATAGGCCTGGCGCAGATAGTCGTAAAACGGCGACTGGCTCCAGACTTCGTCCGAAAAGCGGCGATCCTTGTTGGCGGCCTCTTCTTCGCCGGAAGGCCGCCCCTGCACCATCGCCTGCCACAGATTGGCGTGGCGCGCGGCGAATTCTTCCTGCATGACGCGCAGTTTGGCCTGTTCGGGCGTGAGGCCGTTTTGCAGATTCGGCGCCTGATGCAGATTCATGTTTTGCAGATTGTTCTGCACCATGGACATGAACTGCTGGCCCATCGCCTGGCTCACGTGCATAAAATTGTCCAGCATCATCTGCTGCATCATGTTGTTGTCGTTGTTTTCGGTCATATCCTCTTCTCCTGCGGGCATCCCCGCACAATTCAGCCAATGTACCCGATTGCCATCGCCTGGATTTTCACGGTTGCCATGATTTCGCTGGCCGGCGGAAAAGTGCTTGTAGGCATATTCACCTTTGTTTTTGCAGGCATTTTGCCGCTTGCACTATTCCTCTGGGTGGTCGGCACACCCGCCCGCAGACGGGCAAAAGCGCGCCGTGCCGCCCGGCACGAAAAACCATGAAGCTGCCATTCTAGCGGGAAATGCCCGTGCGTTTTCAGTTCCTCGCTAACTGATTGTCCAGATTAGCGAAACCATCCGCCCGGTGCGTCCCGCATCACGCCGCCACGAGAAAAACCGCGTTTTGTCAGCCACCGTGCACAGTCCGCCGCCATAAACCTGCGTGACACCCGCGCGCGCCAGCCTGCGGCGCGCCAGCGCGTACAAGTCCGCCCACCACTTGCCGGGCGTAGCGGCGGCAACAAACGCCGCGCCGCAGTCCGCGTCTTCAGCCAGAAACGCGCGCCGCACGTCCTCGCCTACCTCGAACGCCTGCGGGCCAATCGCCGGCCCCAGCCAGGCCATCACCGTTTGCGGCGGCACCGCCATGCGCGCCACAGTCGCTTCCAGCACACCCGCGGCCAGACTGCGCCAGCCCGCGTGCGCGGCAGCCACCACGCGCCCGCTCGTCTCGCAAAAGAGCACCGGCAGGCAATCGGCGGTCATCACCGCGCAGGCCACCTGCGGCGTTGTTGCTACGCTGGCATCGGCCTGCGGCGGCGCGGCGGCGGCGCAGGCGGTTTCGGCAGTCACCACCTGCGCGCCATGCACCTGTTCCAGCCAGGCGATGCGCGCGCCATGCATGTGTTCGGCCAGAATCGCGCGGTTTTGCGCCACGCGCGCCAGCTCGTCGCCCGAATGCAGGCCGAGATTCATCGCCGCAAACGCCCCCGTACTCACGCCGCCCGTGCGCGTCGTCGTCCATGCCCGCACCGTGGGCGGTGCCGGCCAGTCCGGACAAAGCCAGTCAAACGGCACGCTTGTCATCATGCTCTTCCTCACGCAGCGCGGCCAGCAGCCGCGAAAAATCTTCCGGCAGCGGCGCTTGCCACTGCATCGGCTCATGGCGCAGCGGATGCTGCAAATGCAACTGCCAGGCGTGCAAGGCTTGACGGCCAAACGCCCCCGCCGCTCCCGGCAGGCGGCGCGGGTTGTAGAGCGCATCGCCCACCAGCGGATGCCCCAGATGCGCCATGTGCACGCGAATCTGATGCGTTCTGCCCGTCTCCAGACGGCATTCCAGCAAGGTAGTCGCGCGCAGCCGCTCGCGCACCGTGTAATGCGTCACCGCCTCGCGCCCGTTTTGCGTCACCGCCATTTTCGTGCGCTGCACCGGATGACGCCCGATGCGCGCGCACACCGTGCCGCTTTGCCGCACCACGCCTGCGGCCAGCGCCAGATAGTGCCGCCCCATCGTGCGCGCCTGCAACTGGCGCACCAGCGCGGTTTGCGCCGTCAGCGTGCGCGCCACCACCAGCAGCCCGCTGGTGTCTTTATCCAGCCGGTGCACAATGCCCGCGCGCGCCACGCCTGCCAGTTCGGGCGCGTGATGCAGCAGCGCATTGAGCATCGTCCCCGTCCAGTTGCCGTTGCCCGGATGCACCACCAGCCCCGCCGGTTTGTTGATGACCAGCAGCGCCTCATCCTCATAGAGCACATCCAGCGCAATCGCCTCGGGCGCGTGCTCGCCTTCGCGCGCCCGTGCATCCTCATCGGGGCACACCTGCACCCACTCGCCGCCCAGCACGCGCATACTGGGCGAGCGCACCGCCACGCCATCGACCTGCACCCTGCCCGCGCGCAGCCACGCCTGCAAGCGCGCGCGCGAATGTTCCGGCAACAGCTGCGCCAGTGCCACATCCAGGCGCGCACCTGAAAAAGACGTGTCCACTTGCACACGCTGCATTGCCTGCCCCGTATAATCAGACACTTCGTTATTCTCCCAAAAGCCGACCCTCATGATGAAAGCCACGCTGCGCAGTGTAGCCCTGATTGCCCTCCTTTCGCTCACCGCTTGCAATTCCCTGCAAGAACGTGACGACACCGTCGGCTGGTCGCCGCAAAAAATCTACGAAACCGGCAAGGAAGCCCTGGACGAAAACAACTTCGAGAAAGCCATCAAATACTTTGAACGGCTCGAAGCCCGCTACCCCTATGGTCGCCACGCCCAGCAGGCACAGCTTGAAACCGCCTACGCCTATTACAAATCCGGCGAACCCGAACAGGCCATCGCCGCTGCCGAACGTTTCATCCGTCTGCACCCCGACCACCCCAACGTCGACTACGCCTACTACCTCAAGGGTCTGGTCACTTTCAATGCCGACCTCGGCCTGCTCGGGCGGCTGGCCAACGTCGATCTGGCCGAGCGCGACCCCAAAGGCGCGCGCGAATCCTTTGACGCCTTCAAAACCCTCGTCACCCGTTTTCCTGACAGCCGCTACGCACCGGATTCGCGCAAGCGTCTGCAATACCTCATCAATGCCCTCGGGCGGCACGAAACGCTCGTCGCCCGTTACTACCTCTCGCGTCACGCCTACGTTGCCGCCATCAACCGCGCGCAGACCGCGCTGAAAGAATTTCCCGACACCCCCGCGCAAGAAGACGCGCTGGGCATTCTGCTCCACGCCAACCAGGCCCTGGGGCTGAACGAGGCCAGCGAAGACGCCCGCAAAGTGCTCTCGCTCAACTACCCGGAAAGCCCCTGGCTCAAAGGCATTCCTGACATCCGCCCGGCGTGGTGGAAATTCTGGAACTGACCGCTGCTGCTACCATGCACCCGCGCAAAGCCCCTGCCACCGCCGCAGAGACGGACAAGCCCATCGCCCTGCTGCTGCCGGACGTACCGAATGCTGACGCGCTGCTGCCCTGGCTGCGGAAAATCGACGCCTCGCGTCACTACACCAATTTCGGCCCGCTGGAACAAGAACTTGCCGGGCGCATTGCCGTCCTGGCGAACGCCCCGCACGCCATCACCACCTGCAACGCCACCGCCGCCATCACCCTCTGGCTATGGGAGCGCGTCGGTGCCGTGGGCGCGCGCATTGCCGTGCCCGCCACCACTTTTGTCGGCACGGCGCAGGCGGTGCTCGCCTCGGGCAACATCCCCTTCATTCTCGACATCGACCCCGCCACCTGGCAACTCTCCCCGCAAGCCGTGCTGGAAGCCGCGCGCGACCACCACATTGCCGCCGTCCTTCCCGTCTGCGCCTTCGGTGCCGCCTGCAAGCTCCCCGTCTGGCAAACCTTCACCGTCGAGACCGAAATTCCCGTCCTCATTGACGCCGCCGCCGCGCTTGGCGCGCAAACCTGCGCCCCCACCATTGATGTCGCCTACAGCCTGCACACCACCAAAGTCCTGCCTGCGGGCGAAGGCGGTGCCATCGCCAGTTATGACGCCGCCCTTGTTGAGCGCCTGCACTGCCGCAGCAACTTCGGCATCGGCAGCAGTGGCGAATCCGTCCTGCCCGGCAGCAACGCCAAACTCAGCGAATACCACGCCGCCATCGCCCTTGCCACGCTGGAGACCTGGCAATCGCGCCAATCGCGCCGCCGCGCCGTCATGCGCGCCTGTCTGGACGCCCTGCACGACAAATGTGGCGACGCCGTCCTGCCCGCCCCTCACCTGAGTGGTTCGGACTTCACTGGTGCGCTGCCGCAACTGCCGGTGCTGCTGCCTGCGGGTGTGGATTTGCCCCGCGTCATTGAACGCATGAGTGCTGCCAAAGTGCAAACCCGCCGCTGGTACTACCCCCCGCTGCACCGTCACAAAGTCTTTGCCCGTCATCCCCGTGCTGAAGAACTGCCCATCGCCGAAGCCCTCGCCGCCCGTCTCCTCGGCCTGCCCTTCCACCCCTTCCTGCGCCCGCAAGACATCGACCACATCGCCATCACTCTCGCCGCCGCGCTGACAAACCCATAGCGCCCCGCCGTCCGCTCATTCCATCCGTGGCACGAAGCTGTACAGGATGCCGAAGGCGATGGCGGTGGGCATACAGCAGAGCATGAAGGTGTTGCCCGCATTCAGGTAGTCGCAGTTATTGCCCAGCCAGCCTTTTTCTTCGTCCGTCACTTTCACACCATGGCGACGGGCAAGGTAACTGCATAGCAGGGGGCTGAACACACCCAACAGGGCGAACGAAATCAGGCCAAAGAAGGTGAGAAAGCGCGCGGGCGCGAGGAGCGCTTCCACAATCAGCACCGCCGTGGAAACGAAGAACAGGCGCCAGTAGATTTTTTTCAGCGTGCGGACAAGTTCGGTCATGGTTCGCCCTGTTTGAGCATTTGCAGCAGTTGCGCGGCGCGGGCGCGGCCATCTTCGCGGCTTACCGGCGCGTGACGGTCGAGCACTTGCACTTGCGCGCCCATCTCGGCCAGAAAGCGGCTCGGTTCGCACAAACGGCTCTCCCGCCCCTGCTTGCGCCGTTCGCACCAGCTCAGATGCAGGCTTTGGCGGGCGCGGGTGATGCCCACGTACATCAGGCGGCGTTCTTCTTCCACCTTGTCTTCATCAATGCTGGCCTGATGCGGCAGCAGCCCTTCTTCCAGCCCGACCAGAAAGACGTGGGCAAATTCCAGTCCTTTGGCGGCGTGCAGGGTGGCAAGCTGCACGCCGTCGAAATCTTCGTCGTCCTTGTCGAGCATGGTGATGAGCGAAACGGTCTGGATGAGTTCAAACAGGTTGCGGCCTTCTTCCTGCCCTTTTCGTCCCAGCCATTGCACGAATTCTAGCACGTTGTCCCAGCGGGCACTGGCGTCGCGTTCGTCATAGCGGGCAAACAGCCAGGCTTCGTAGTGAATGGCTTGCAGGAGTTCGGAAAGCAGGGTGTCGGCAGGTTCGCGTTCGGCGCGGCGGGCGATGTGTTGTTGCAGGCGGGCGCAGTCCTGCACGGCTTTGAGCGGGCGGGCGCCGAGCACTTCGGGCAGCGACTCGTGCAGGCTGGCGGCAAAGAGGCTGAGTTTGTGCTCGGCGGCAAAGCGGCTAAGCGTTTCAATCGTGCCCGCACCAATGCCGCGCCGTGGCGTGGTGAGGCTGCGGATGAAGGCCAGGTCGTCATCCGGATTGGCCAGCACGCGCAGCCAGGCGGTGAAGTCGCGGATTTCGGGTTTTTCAAAAAACGATTGCCCGCCAGAGAGTACGTAAGGAATGCGCTGGGCGCGCAGGTGTTGTTCAAACAAACGCGCCTGATGGTTGCTGCGGTACAAAATGGCGTAGTCGGCGTAGCGGGCGCGGCCACGAAAGCGGTGCGCGCTGATGCGGTCGACGACGCGGCGCGCTTCGTCTTCGGGGCTGGCGGCGGCGGCGGCCTGAATGGGGTCGCCCGCGCCGAGGTCTGACCAGAGTTTTTTCTCAAAGAGCTTTTCGTTGTGGGCAATCAGGGTGTTGGCGGCTTCCAGAATGCGTTTGGAAGAGCGGTAGTTTTGTTCCAGCTTGATGACTTTCAGGCGCGGGTAATCAACGGATAGCTGGCGCAGGTTTTCCACGTCCGCGCCGCGCCAGGCGTAGATGGCCTGGTCGTCGTCGCCGACGGCGGTGAACATGCCGCGTTCGCCCGCCAGCAGGCGCAACAGGCGGTATTGCGCGTGGTTGGTGTCCTGATATTCGTCAATCAGCAGATAGCGCAGCTTGTGCTGCCAGCGCGTGCGCACGTCTTCTTGCGTCTCGAACAGGCGCACGGGCAGCGCAATGAGGTCGTCAAAATCCACCGCTTGCCAGGCGCGCAGCGTGCGCTCGTATTCTCGGTACAGGTTGGCGGCGGCGATGCTCAGTTCGTTGTGCGCCTGTTGTGCGGCTTCGTCCGGGCTGATGAGGGCGTTTTTCCACGCGGAAATCTGCCAGTGCATCTGACGGGCGATGCCTTTGTCGGCATCGGCGGCCAGCTCTTGCACGATTTGCGTCGCATCGCTTGCGTCCAGAATGGAAAACTGCGGCTTCAGCCCGCAGGCGGCGGCTTCCTGCCGGATGATGCGCACGCCCAGGGCGTGAAAGGTGCACACCGTCACGCCGCGGGCCGCACGCGCGCGCACCAGCGCGCCCAGACGGTGCTGCATCTCGCGCGCGGCCTTGTTGGTGAAGGTGATGGCGGCGATGTTGCCCGGCAACATGCCGCATTCTTCCAGCAAGTAGGCAATCTTGTGGGTGATGACGCGCGTTTTGCCGCTGCCCGCGCCCGCCAGCACCAGACAGGGGCCGTCCAGATAACGGATGGCTTCGCGTTGCGGGGCGTTCAGTACGGCGGGCATGACAGTCTCGGAAAACGGGGCGAAAACACGGGCGCGACAATTGCGGGCAGGCGGCGGGAATGCTATCTTTCGGGGCGTTTTCACACAAGCCGAAGGAGGCTTCGCACATGGCCACAGTCCCCTCCGACGCCGATCTGCAAACCACCCCGTTCTACGACTGCCATCTTGCCGCAGGCGCGCGGATGGTGAATTTTGCCGGCTGGAACATGCCGGTCAATTACGGTTCGCAGATTGAAGAGCACCACACGGTGCGCCGCGATGCGGGCATGTTTGATGTCTCGCACATGTGCGCGCTGGACCTCACCGGGCCGGACGCGCAAACCTTCCTGCGCCACCTGCTCGCCAATGATGCAGCCCGTCTTACAGCGCCCGGCAAGGCGCTGTATTCATGTATGCTCAATGAAAACGGCGGCGTCATTGATGACCTCATCATTTACCGCTTCGCCGATGACGATTTTCGCATCGTCGTCAACGCCGGTACTGCCGAAGGCGACATTGCCTGGATGCGCAGCCAGATTGCCCGCCGCATGGCCAACGTCAGCCTTGTGCCGCGCCGCGATCTGGCCATGCTCGCCGTGCAAGGCCCCACGGCGGTAGAACGCGCCTGCCGCGCGCTGCCCGCGCTGGCCAAACTGCAAGCAGCCAACGCCCTGCCCGGCACGTTCTTTGCCGTGCGCGAAGGCGACTGGTTCTATGCCCGCACCGGCTACACCGGCGAAGACGGGCTGGAACTGACGCTGCCCGCCAGTGAAGCCGCCGCCTGCTGGAAGGCGCTGCTGGATGCGGGCGTGCGCCCCTGCGGGCTGGGCGCGCGCGACACGCTGCGTCTGGAAGCGGGCATGAATCTGTACGGGCAGGATATGGACACCACCACCTCGCCGCTCGATGCGGGTCTGGCCTGGACGGTCTGGCTGAAAGACGAAGCACGCGATTTTGTCGGCAAAGATGCCCTCGTCGCCCACGCCGCGCCGAAAGCCTTCCTCGGCCTGATTCTGGAAGCCCCCGGCGTGTTGCGCGCGCACATGAAAGTGCGCACCGCGCAAGGCGGCGAAGGGCTGACGACCAGCGGCAGCTTTTCGCCCACGCTGGAAAAATCCATCGGCTTTGCCCGTCTGCCCGCCGGCACGCAAGCTGGCGAAGCGGTAGAAGTCGAAATTCGCGGCAAGTGGGCGTCCGCCCGCACCGTCAAGCTGCCATTCGTGCGCAATGGCAAGGCGCTGGTCTAACATCGTCACATCACACACTGCACAGAGGAGAACACAGCATGACCAACCTCATTCCAGAAGATCTGAAATACACCGAATCGCACGAATGGGTACGGGAAGACAGCGAAGGCGTCGTCTTCATCGGCATCACCGACCACGCGCAAGAAGCCCTGGGCGATCTCGTCTTTCTGGAACTGGCCGAAGTCGGCACGCGCGTCAAGGCGGGGGAATCCTGCGGCACGCTCGAATCGGTGAAGGCCGCATCCGACCTCTATTCTCCGGTCAGTGGCGAAGTGCTGGAAAAAAATCAGGCCGCCATTGATGAACCGGCCAGCATCAACAGTGCCCCGTATGACACCTGGCTGCTGCGCGTGCGGCTCGACCAGCCCGGTCTGGAAGGCTTGCTCTCGGCGGCCTCCTACGCCGACCACGCCGCCAGCGACTAAGCCCGCGCAGGCGCTGCCCGAAACTTCACGCACGGCCACCCGCCTCTCGCGCGGCTGGCCGTTTTCCCTTTTCCCGCATCGCACCACGACCCACCATGAACCACATCCCCCCCGCCCAACTGCTGACCGCCCCCAATCAGGAATTGACCGGCAACGATGAATTCATCGCCCGTCACCTCGGCATTAACGAGGCCGCCCAGCGCGAAATGCTCGCCGCCATCGGCTGCAACAGCATCGCAGAACTCATCGACCAGACCGTGCCGCAAGACATTCGCCTGCGCGCGCCGCTGGCGCTGCCCGCCGCCTGCCCGGAAGCCGAAGCCCTCGCCCGCCTGCGCGCCCTCTTTGCGCACAACCGCGACAAACACCCGCTCATCGGCCAAGGCTATTACGGCACGCACCTGCCGCCCGTGCTGCTGCGCAACGTCTTTGAAAACCCCGGCTGGTACACCGCCTACACGCCGTATCAGGCGGAAGTCTCCCAGGGGCGGCTGGAAGTGCTGCTGCACTTTCAGCACATGGTCGCCGACCTCACCGGCCTGCCCGTCGCCAACGCATCCTTGCTCGACGAAGCCACCGCCGCCGCCGAAGCAATGAGCATGTGCCGCCGTGCAAGCAAGTCTGCCAGCAACCGCTTTTTCGTCGACAGCGCCGTATTTGTGCAAACGCTGGACGTGCTGCAAACCCGCGCGCCCTTCTTGGGCATTGAACTCATCGTCGCCCCCGCTCGTGATGCCGCGCAGCACGACGTATTCGGCGCGCTGCTGCAAAGCCCCAACCGTCACGGCGAATTTGTCGACCACAGCGCCACCATCGCCGCCCTGCACGAAAAGGGCGCGCTCGCCGCCGTCGCCTGCGACCTGATGGCGCTGGTGCTGTGCAAAACGCCCGGCGAGATGGGCGCGGACATCGCGCTGGGCTCGGCCCAGCGTTTCGGCATCCCGATGGGTTTTGGCGGCCCGCACGCCGCCTTTTTCGCCGCCCGCAAGGAATACGTCCGCGCCCTGCCCGGGCGCATCATTGGTCGCTCGCGCGACGCGCACGGCAACCCCGCCCTGCGCATGGCGCTGCAAACCCGCGAACAGCACATCCGCCGCGAAAAGGCCAATTCCAACATCTGCACCTCGCAAGTGCTGCTCGCCAATCTTTCCGCGCTCTACGCCCTCTGGCACGGCCCGCAAGGGTTAAGCCGCATTGCCGCGCGCATTCACCGGCTCACCACGCTGGCCGCCCGCGCCTTCGCCAGCATCGGTCTGGTGCCCGTGCATTCTGCGGTGTTCGACACCCTCGTGCTGCCCACCGGCCTGCGCACGGCGAGTTTCCACGAAGCCGCGCACCGCGCCGGTTTTCAGCTTGGTCGTCCGGACGACGCGCATCTGTCCGTCAGCTTTGACGAAGTCACCGGCTTTGACGACCTCGCCCGCCTGCTCGCCGCTTTCGGCTACACCAGCACGCTGGACGCACTCGACGCCGCACCCCTGCTGCCCGCATCCCTGCTGCGTCAAGCGCCACTGCTGGCGCATCCGGCATTTCACCGCTACCACACCGAACACCAGATGCTGCGCTATCTCAAACGGCTGCAAAACCGCGACCTGGCGCTCGACCACAGCATGATTCCGCTCGGCTCGTGCACCATGAAGCTCAACGCCGCCGCCGAAATGCTGCCGCTATCCTGGCCCGAAGTGCACCGCGCCCACCCCCTCGCGCCGCGCGAAGACGTCGCCGGCACGCTCGCCTTTCTGGACAGCCTGCGCACGCAACTGCGCGCCATCACCGGCTTTGACGCCATCAGCCTGCAACCCAATTCCGGCGCGCAAGGCGAATATGCCGGCATGGTCACGATTGCCCGCTACCACGCCGCGCGCGGGCAAAGCCAGCGCAACGTCTGCCTGATTCCCAAATCCGCCCACGGCACCAACCCCGCCTCGGCGCACATGTGCGGCATGACGATTGTCACGGTCGACTGCGACGCGCAAGGCAACGTCAACCTGCAAGACCTCAAAGACAAGGCGCGCGAGCACGCCGACCAACTCGCCGCGCTGATGATTACCTATCCTTCCACGCACGGCGTCTTTGAAGCCGAAATCCGCGAAATCTGCGACGTCATCCACCGCCACGGCGGGCAAGTCTATATGGACGGGGCGAACCTCAACGCGCAAGTCGGCCTGACCAACCCCGCGCACATTGGCGCCGATGTCAGCCACATGAATTTGCACAAAACCTTCGCCATCCCGCACGGCGGCGGCGGCCCCGGCATGGGTCCGATTGGTGTCGCCGCGCATCTCGCCCCCTACCTGCCCGACCACGCCGTCTTCCCCACCGGCGAAGCCGACCGCGCCAATCGCGGCCAGCACGCCGTAAGCGCCGCGCCTTTTGGTTCCGCCAGCGTAATGGTGATTTCGTGGATGTACATCACCCTGATGGGCGGCGAAGGGCTGCGCCGCGCCACCGAGACGGCGATTCTCAACGCCAACTATCTCGCCGCCCGCCTCGCCCCGCACTACCCCATTCTGTACACCGGCCAGACCGGGCGCGTCGCCCACGAATGCATCATCGACCTTCGCCCGCTCAAAGCCACCAGCGGCATCACGGAAACCGACGTTGCCAAACGCCTGATGGACTACGGTTTTCACGCGCCCACGGTGTCCTTCCCGGTAGCCGGCACCTTGATGATTGAGCCGACCGAATCCGAAGACAAAGCCGAACTCGACCGCTTCGTCGCGGCCATGGTCGCCATCCGCGAAGAAATCCGCGCCGTCGAAGAAGGCCGCCTGCCGCGCGACGACACCCCCCTCAAACACGCCCCGCACACCCAGCACCACGTCACCGCAAGCGACTGGCCACACGCTTACAGCCGCGAGGCGGCAGCGTATCCGCTTGCCTGGCTGCGCGAAAACAAATTCTGGCCCTCCGTCGGACGTATCGACGAAGTCTACGGCGACCGCAACCTCGCCTGCACTTGGTCTGATGATTAAACCTCCCGCCATAACGGAATTTCCCGCCATGAAAAAATCCCTGCTTTCCCTTCTCTTTTGCTCCGGAGTCCTGATGATGAACAACGCCCTCGCTTGGGATGCGCAAACGCTCGCCCAAATCGACCAGGCCGATGACCTGAAAATCGCCCCCGAACGTGCCAATGGCAAAACCGGCACGCCGACGTGGATTTGGGAAGTCGTCGTCGACGGGCGTTTGTTCGTTCGCCCGTATAACGGCAAAAACTCTTCCTGGTATCAATCGGCGATGGCCTACAAAAAAGGCATCATCATCGCTGCGGGCAAAACGCACTCCGTCGAATTCGCACCGGTGACCGATGCGGCCTTGATTCAGCAAGTCTCCGCCGCCTACAAAAGCAAATACGCCAGCAGCCCCTACATGCCGCACATGGTGCAAGACAAAATCGCCGACGTGACGGTGGAAGTCATCGAAAAACAATAAGCGCCACGCCGCCCGCGCGCCCTTACGCTGCCACCGCTTCCAACGGCCAGCGCGGATGCACGGCGATGGCGTCTTGTACATCCGCCCGCCCCGCTTGCAGGCGCAGACCGGCGGCGAAGGCAATCATCGCGCCGTTGTCGGTGCACAACTCGGCGGGCGGATAGAAGACTTGCCGTCCCTGTTTCGCCTGCGCCGCGCTCAGTTGCGCGCGCAAGGCGCGGTTCGCGCCCACGCCACCGGCAACCACCAGTTGCGAACAGCCGCTTTGCCGCAAGGCGCGGTCGGCCTTGGCGAGCAATACGTCAATGACCGCCTGCTGAAAATCCGCCGCCAGCGCGGGGGCGTATTCGTCTTTCCAGTCCGGCGCGGCAATCGTCTCGCGCACTGCCGTTTTCAGGCCGCTGAAACTGAAATCCAGCGAAGCATCCTTCAGCATCGGGCGCGGCAGCGTGAAACGCCCGCCTTGCCCGCCTTCGGCAAGCTGCGCCAGTTGCGGGCCGCCCGGGTACGGCAGACCGAGCATTTTGGCGGTTTTGTCGAAGGCTTCACCGGCAGCGTCATCCACGCTTTCCCCCAACAGCCGGTATTGCCCCACGCCATCGACGCGCATGAGCTGGGTGTGACCACCGGAGACCAGCAGCGCCACAAACGGAAACGCGGGCGCAGGCTCGGCCAGCAGCGCCGAGAGCAGATGACCTTCAAGGTGATGGATGGCAATGGCCGGTTTGCCCAGCGCGCGGGCGTAGGCGTGGGCAAACGATGCGCCCACCAGCAGCGCCCCCGCCAGCCCGGGGCCAGCGGTGTAGGCGACGGCATCGAGCGCCTGTGCAGACAATCCGGCCTCATGCAACGCCTGCGCCAGCAAGCGCGGCAGGCGGCGGATGTGGTCGCGCGAAGCCAGTTCCGGCACGACGCCGCCATATTCCGCGTGCAGCGGAATCTGCGAATGCAGCGCCTGCGCCAGCAGCCGCCCCTGCGCGGTGTCGAAAATGGCCACGCCGGTTTCATCACACGAACTTTCGATGCCCAAGACTTTCATGCTGCCGGTTTCCTGCAACCCATAAAGCCGCCAAGCCTACCCGCTTGGGCTTTGCGGCGACAAGTCGGCGCAGCGAAAAAACCACGCCAGCGCGGGCAATTGTGGGTTGCACGTGGGCAAAATGCTGCATTGCGCAAAATCGCGGTATCCGTGCGCACGGGTGGCCTGTATCATTACGGGTTTTGCACGGCGCACCGCTTTGTGCGCCTTCTCAAACGTTTTCAGGAAAACAAAAATATGTCTATCGTTCAAAAAGTTGCCGTGGGTGCTGTGGTCGTTGCCGTCGCCTGGGGGGGGGCGACCTTGTATATCGGCACGCAGGCCGAAAAGCAGTACAACGCCATGCTGGACAAAATCGAGCAAGAATTTCCCATGCTGACCCTCAAAGACCGGCAGTTTGAACGTTCTTTCCTCTCTTCGCGCGCTACGCTGACGCTGCAAGCGGATTTTTCCGAACTCCTCGGCACGCCCGCCGGCAGCAACGATGCGCTGACGCTGGAAACCCACATCCAGCACGGGCCGCTGACCCCGCAAGGGCTGTATCTGGCCACGTTCCGCACGCAGCCCGTCTTTACGCCTGAGCAGCGCAGCAATCTGCGCGCCGTCTTTGGCGAGCAGGAACCCATCACCGCCCACGGCCAGTGGCGTTTTTCGGGTGTGGCGCACGGCCATTTTGCGCTGGCGCCGTTTAGCGTGGGCGAAGCAAAGGAAGGCATCCGCGCCGGTTCGCTGGCCATTGATTTTGCTGCACAAAATGGCAAACTGCTCTGGCACACCGGCTCGCTGCCTTCGCTGAACGTCACTTCCACCGGCACGCCTTCCGCGCCGGAGGCCAAATTTCAGGCCGAAGTGGGTCCCATTTCGTGGCACGCCAATAACCATTACAACGGCGCCCTCGTCGGCGACCTGGCGCCTTCCGAGGCAGAAATTCAGGTCGACAGCCTCACCATGCGCCGCGAAGATGGCAATTTCACGCTGGAACTGGGCAAAATGGCCGTGCAGGCCACGCTCGCCCTGAAAGACGACTTTGCCGACATCAAGGAAACCTTCACCCTCCATTCGCTCACCTTCCGCCCCGACAACGCCGTCGAACAAGCGCGGACGCTGGGGCCGTTCACCGTTCAGGTCGACCTGAATCACCTCGCCGCCGAGCCGCTGGACGAACTCATCAAAAGCATCGACCAGCTCAATACCGCCGGCATGGACGACAAGCAGAAAATGGAACTGATGCTGGCCGCCATCGCGCCGCACCTGATTGAAATCTTCACCGCCGGGCCGAGTTTTTCCTTTGACCCGATGCGCCTGTCCACGCCTAAGGGCGACATGAACCTGAGCCTGCGCATTGCCGCGCCCGGTCTGGCGCAGCAAGACCTCATCAACCCGGCGGGCGCGTTCAACAAACTTCAGGTCAGCATTGAAGGGGTCGCGCCCAAGGCCGCTCTTGCCCACACCAACAGTGTGCTGACCGAGCGCAGCGAAGAAGAATCCGCCCGTGAGCTGGAAGCCTGGCTGGCCGACGTGCGCGATGAAAACCTCTTTACCGTCGATGGCGACACCCTGCGTTTTTCCTTCCGCATTCAGGACGGCGGCATCACGCTCAACAATCAGTCCTTCAGCATGGCCGAGCTGATTGCGAAAACCCAAAGTGCCCAGTCCGCGATGGAAAACAACCCGCTGGACGAAGACGTAGACGAAGAAGGCAACGGCATCACGCTCACCCCGCCCGAAGGCGCGCCCGTCCCGTCGCCGGAAAGCACGCCTGCGCAGGAAGCCGCGCCGGAGCCTGAACCCGCCCCTGCTGCGCAATAACCCTTCACGCGCGTCCGGCGCGCGTAAAATTTTTTCGCCCCGGTCATTTCCCCGTTTCCCGAAACCACGCACATGAACGCACCCGTCCCCCTGATTCTCACCGGCGACCGTCCCACCGGCCCGCTGCATCTTGGCCACTACATCGGCAGTCTGAAAAACCGCGTCGCCTATCAGCACGAATACCGGCAATTCATCATGCTGGCCGATTCGCAGGCGCTCACCGACAACATGGACAATCCGGCGAAAATCCACAACAACCTGCTGGAAGTCGCCTTTGATTACCTCGCCGTCGGCATCGACCCGGCCAAAACCACCATCTTCGTGCAATCGCAAGTGCCCGAACTGGCCGAACTCGCTTTCTACTACCTCAACCTCGTCACCGTCGCCCGGCTGGAACGCAACCCCACGGTGAAAGAAGAAATCCGCCTGCGCAATTTCGAGCGCGACATTCCCGCCGGTTTTCTCACCTATCCGGTCAGTCAGGCCGCCGACATCACCGCCTTCAAAGCCACGCTGGTGCCAGTGGGTGAAGACCAGATTCCGATGATTGAGCAGACCAACGAAATCGTGCGCCGTTTCAACCGCACCTACAACTGTGAGACGCTCGTCGAAGCCCGCGCGCTGGTGCCCGAAGTCGGTCGCCTGCCCGGGCTGGATGGTCGCGCCAAAATGAGCAAATCGCTGGGCAACGCGCTCAACCTCGGCGCCAGCGAGCAAGAAATCAGCAAAGCGGTGAAAAAGATTTACACCGACCCGCAACACCTGCGCATCGAAGACCCCGGCCATCTGGAAGGCAATGTCGCCTTCATCTGGCTGGACGCCTTTGATGACGACCGCGCCGCGCTGGAAGAAATGAAAGCCCACTACGTGCGCGGCGGCCTGGCCGACAGCAAGGTCAAAGCCCGCCTCGAAGCCTGCCTGCAAGAACTGCTCGCCCCCATCCGCGCGCGCCGCGAAGAATTCGCCCGCGACCCTGCCGAAGTCATGCGCATCTTGCAGCGCGGCACCGAAGCCGCCCGCGAAGTGGCCGCCCGCACCATGGCCGAAGTCAAAGCCGTGCTGGGTCTGAATTACTTTTAACCCGCAAGCCACCGCCATCCCATGCAAACCGAGCAGCAGCAAGCCCTGACGACCGAACCGGACGACGTGCAGCAACACCTGCACGACGTGCAGGCGCTGCTCGAACGTCAGCAAGTCGTCGAAAACCTCGCCCGCGCCCAGCAAGACGAAGCGGGCGCGGAAGAACAAGCGCCGCAAGAAAGCCTCGCCCAGCGCGAACACCTTGCCGAACTGCGCCAGCTCGTCGAACGTCTGCACCCGGCGGACATCGCCTACATCCTCGAAGCCCTGCCGCTGGATGAGCGTCTGCTCGTCTGGGATCAGGTCGCCCCCGAACGTGACGGCGACATCCTGCTCGAACTCTCGGACGCCGTGCGCGAATCGCTCATCGAGCACATGGAGCACCACGAGCTGGCAGCCGTGGCGCAAAACCTTGAAGCCGACGAACTGGCCGACCTCGCCGACGACCTGCCGCCCGAAGTCATCGAAAGCGCCATTGCCGCGCGCGAAGAAGA
>JAFSWK010000047.1 GCA_017444505.1 Rhodocyclaceae bacterium
AGCAATCCGAAACCAAGGGCGATGGCGGTACGTCCAGCACGGGCTGGGAGACATTTCTTGAGGCTGTACTGAACGCAGGGTTTGCCCTCACGGGCACCTGGCCGATGCGCACCGAATTGGGCAACCGCATGATTGGCTCCGGCACCAACGCCCTCGCCTCCAGCATCGTGCTCGTGTGCCGCAAGCGCGCGGCAGATGCGCCCACCGTCAGCCGCCGCGACTTCATCCGCGAACTCAATGCTGTGCTGCCCGAGGCGCTGGATGAAATGACGCGCGGCGGCGTCAATTCGCCCGTGGCGCCGGTGGACCTGTCGCAGGCCATCATCGGCCCGGGCATGGCCATCTTCAGTCAGTACGCCGCCGTACTGGAAGCCGACGGCAAGCCCATGAGCGTGCGTACCGCCCTGCAGCTCATCAACCGCTTCCTTGCTGAGGAGGACTTTGACCACGACACGCAGTTTTGCCTGCAATGGTTTGAGCAGCAGGGTTGGGCAACGGGCAAGTTTGGCGAAGCGGATGTGCTCTCGCGCGCCAAGGGCACCAGCGTGCAGGGGCTGGTGGAGGCTGGCGTGGCTGAATCCGGCAGGGGCGAGCTGCGCCTGCTGAAATGGAGCGAAATGCCGCGCGACTGGAACCCGGACACCGACACCCGCACACCCGTGTGGGAGGCGCTGCACCAGTTGATTCGCGCGCTGAACCAGGACGGCGAATCCGCCGCCGGCAGCCTGCTGGCGCGCATGCCGGCCCGCGCCGAACCCATCCGCGCACTGGCCTACCGCCTCTACACTCTGTGCGAGCGCAAAGGCCGGGCCGAAGAAGCACGCGCCTACAACGAACTGGTCGCCGCCTGGTCAAGCATTGAACAGGCCGCAGCAGATGCGGGGGTTGTATATTCGCAGACGCAATTCGATTTTTGAGGAAACGCATCATGAGCGCAGGCAATTTGTTAAAAACCTCGGATGTAACATTTTTGGATTTAATCGGTAACGGCAAGAAATATCGCGTTCCTCCTTTTCAGCGCGACTATTCCTGGGAAGAGGAGCAGTGGGAAGATTTGTGGAACGACATTGTGCAATTGGAACAATCGCCTGACGCCCGCCACTATATGGGTGCGCTGGTGGTGGAGGCTGCATCTGATCGTGAGTTTCTTGTTATTGATGGGCAGCAACGCATTGCTACACTGAGCTTGCTGGCGTTGGCTGTGATTGATCTGCTGCCAAGTCTTGGTGATGCAGAAGAAGAACTTAGCCGCAACCGCGAGCGTGCACAAGGTTTGCGCCAGCGTTTTATTGGAGAAAAAGACCCCGCCTCTTTGCTGGAAAGCAGCAAGCTGTTTCTGAATCAGGAAAATAACGGTTTTTACCAGGATTATTTGGTGCAGTTGCGTGCGCCAAATAATTCGCGCAAGCTGTCGCATTCCAACAGTTTGTTATGGAAATGTTTTCAATGGTTTAGGGAAAGGCTGAAAGAAAAGAATTTGTCAGGCGAGCAGTTGGCATCGCTGTTGTCGGAGACAGTGGCTCGCAAGCTGTTGTTTATCCTGATTAGCGTGGAAGATGAAATCAGTGCTTATACGGTTTTTGAAACCCTGAATGCGCGCGGGCTGGAACTGTCATCTACAGATTTATTGAAAAACTATCTGTTTTCCAAGATTAAGGTAGAGAGCGACTTGCAGACGCTGCAACGTCGCTGGCAAAAACTGATGGACACTGTGCGGCAAGAGGCTTTTCCGGACTTCCTGCGTTATCACTTGCTGTGTGCGTTGCCGGAGATACGCAAGAAGCGTTTGTTCAAGCACGTTCGTGAACAGGTGGTTTCTCCACAAGATGTTTTTGATTTGCTGGACGCACTGGAGCGGCGCGCCGAGTTGTTTGCAGCACTAAATGACAGCGAACATGAATATTGGCAGGAAAGACCGGAAGCAAAGCCTTATATACGCGAGCTGCTGCTGTTTCGCGTTAAACAAATGACACCGCTGCTGTTTGTGGCTTTTGAGAAGCTGGATGGTGCAAATTTTGTCAAGACATTGAAAATGGTCAGCGTTGTTTCGTTCAGGTATAACGTAATCAGCAGCTTGAATCCCAATGCGCTGGAACTTGCCTACCATCGTGCAGCCAAGGCTGTTTTGCAAGGCCAGGCTTCTGGCCCCGCTGAAATTTTCCGAATGCTGGCTTCCATTTACGTGCCAGATGAAAAATTCCAGCAAGATTTTGAAATCAAGCAATTGTCTACCAGTGGGAAAGGGAAAAAACTTGCCAAATATATTTTGTGCAAACTGGAATCGGATGCTTCTGGTGTCGCGCGTGATTTTGAAGTGGATGCAGGAAGCATTGAGCACATCTTGCCGGAAAATCCGTCAGCGGCATGGGATGATAACTTTCAACCGTCGCGACAGGAAGATTTTATTTACCGCATTGGCAATCTGACCTTGCTGGAGTCAGGCTTGAATCGAGAAATTGGCAATAATCAACTGCAAGAAAAGTTGCCTTGTTACAAGCAGAGTCAATATCAACTCACCCAGAGAATCAGCGCCGATTATGATGACTGGACACCCGCAGTACTGAATGCGCGACAAAAATTGTTGGCAAGCCGAGCAGTGCATATTTGGCGATCCGATTTTGCATAAAGGAACTGAACCATGACACTCAAACCCTGGCGTGAAATCGCCGTGCCGCATGAAGATGTCTTGAAGGGCACGTTCCAGCAGGCCGAGTTTGCAGCGGATTTGTCGCGCGTGCATTCGGGCACGGCAACGGCGGAATATCAGGACGGCGCGCTGTTTTTCCAGCGCACGTTCATCACCGAGGGGATGCGCCTGCTGCTGGATTCGGTGGTGAAGCGGCTGGCGGGCAAGGGCGGCGACCCGGTGATTCAGCTTCAGACGGCATTTGGCGGCGGCAAGACGCACACCCTGCTGGCGGTCTATCACATCGCCAAGGGCGAGGTGCCTGTCAGTGATTTGCCGGGTGTGGCGGCCATTGTGGATGCCGCAGGCGTTGTGGAATTGCCGCACGCCCGCATCGCGGTGCTGGATGGCATCCAGTCGTCTCCCAACCAGCCGGTGATGCGCGAGGGACAGGCCATCCGCACACTATGGGGCGATTTGGCGTGGCAACTGGGCGGGGCAGAAGGCTATGCGCTGGTGGCAGAGGCGGATGCTTCGGGCACGTCGCCCGGCAAGGCAGTGCTGGAACAACTGCTGGCGCGCAGCGCGCCATGCGTCATCCTGATTGACGAGCTGGTGGCCTATGTGCGTCAGTTTGAAGATGGCAAAATGCTCTCCGGCGGCAGCTTTGATTCCAACCTCAGCTTTGTGCAGGCGCTCACTGAGGCGCTGAAAGCCGTGCCCACGGCGGTGATGCTGGCTTCTCTGCCGGAATCGGACAAGGAGGCGGGCAGCCAGCGCGGTGTGAAGGCGCTGGCGGCGCTGGCGCATTACTTTGGGCGTGTGCAGGCGCTGTGGAAGCCGGTGGGAACGGAGGAAGCGTTTGAAATCGTGCGCCGCCGGCTATTCAAAAACATCAGCGACAAAGCGGCGATGGAGACCGTGTGCCGTGCGTTCGCGGCTTTCTACACGGCCAATGGCGCCGACTTCCCGCAGGAGACGCAGGAGAGCCGCTACCTGGAACGGCTGATAAGCGCCTATCCGATTCACCCGGAGGTGTTTGACCGTTTGTATGAGGACTGGTCCAGTCTGGACAACTTCCAGCGCACCCGTGGCGTGCTGAAACTGATGGCGAAGGTGATTCACCGCCTCTGGAAGGACAACGACAAAGACCCGCTCATCATGCCCGGCAGTTTTCCGCTGCACGATGCGGATACCCGCAACGAGATGATTTACTACCTGCCGCAGGGCTGGGACCCCGTGGTGGAGCGTGACATTGACGGCGAACGGGCGGAGACCGCCGACATTGAAGACCGCGATACCCGTCTTGGCAGTGTGCAGGCTTGCCGCCGCTCGGCGCGCACCATTTTTCTGGGCAGTGCGCCCAGCACGGCGAACCAGATGGTGCGCGGCATTGAGCTTGAACGCATCACACTGGGCAGCGCACAGCCGGGGCAGCAGGTGGGCGTTTACAAGGATGCGCTGCGCCGCCTTGGTGAGCGGCTGCATTACCTGAACAGCGGCAACAACCGCTTCTGGTTTGATACGCGCCCGAATCTGCGCCGCGAGATGGAAGAGCGCAAACGCCGTTTCCAGGACGGTGAGGATGTGTTCCCCTCTGTTCGCAGCCGTATCCAGCGCGCTCTTGTCAGCGGTGTGTTCAGCGGCATCCATGTGTTCACCGACAGCGGTGATGTGCCCGACGATTGGGCATTGCGGCTGGTGGTGTTGCCGCCGGATGCGGCGTTCAGCAAGAGCGGCCAGAGCCTTGCCATTGAACGCGCCGCCGAGATTCTGAAAAAGCGTGGCGACCAGCCCCGCTTCAAGCAGAACCGTCTGATTTTTCTGGCCGCCGACTATGACAGCGTGAGCCGCCTGAAAGACCAGGTGCGCTCGTTCCTTGCGTGGGGCAGCATCGTGGCCGACTACAAGGACAACCGCATCGTCCTTGACAATCTGATGGGCAAGCAGGCGCAGGCCAGCCTGGAACAGGCCGAGGGAACCATGCGGCGCATGGTGCGCGAAACGTACAAATGGCTGCTGGCGCCGATGCAGGAGGCGCGGCCTGGCAAAGGGCTGTCCGAGGTGCAGTGGGAGCGCTTTTCGCTCAACCCCAGCGCACAGAACTGGTCGCAGGAAATCGAACGTGTGCTCAAGGAAAACGAGCTGCTCATCAGCGAATGGGCGCCGATTCATCTGGCCACGGTGCTGAAAAACTGGTTCTGGAAAGATGATGTTAAGGAGACCAACGCACTGAACGTCTGGCAACAGAGCTGCCAGCAGCTTTACTTGCCGCGCCTGAAAGACGATACGGTTTTCCAGAGAACTTTGGCTGCAGGTGCAGAGAGCCGCGACTTTTTCGGCTTCGCGCAGGGCAAGGAGCAGGAAGGAGACGAGCCGCGCTACCTGGGCTTCGTGTATGGCAAACGCACGACGCCCATCCTGGATACGTCACTGCTGCTGATTGCGCCGGACGCCGCTGCTGCTTACGCCAAGGTACTGGAGGATCAAACCCGCAAGCCGGAGCCAAGTGGGAAAGCCGATGGCGACAACGGCAAGGATAAGAAGGAAGGTGGAGACAAGCGGGAAGATGGTGGCGACACCAAAGGCGGTAGCGGTACAACGCAGACGGTTAAAAAGCACTTCTACGCAAGCATTGACCTGGAGCCTGTCCTTGCAAAAAAACAGTTTGCTGACGTGGTGGATGAAGTCATCCAGCAGTTCACTACACGCGCGGACGTGAAGGTGCAGATTGCCATCGAGATTCAGGCTGAGTCCGCCAGCGGCTTTGACGAAGGATTGCAGCGCGCAGTAAAGGAAAACTGCGGTGTGCTGAAATTCAAGACGGCGGAGTTTGAGCAGGGCGAATAGTCTGAATGCGCGTTCGCAGGCGTGCCGCCGTTTTCAGCCGCGTTCGGCAAACGCGCCGCGCAGCCATTCGATGCGCGGCGTCTGCGCATCATCCAGCAGTACGGCGTCGAAACGGCAGGTGCGGCGGCGATGGGCAAGAGGCGCGCGCTGCAGCCACCAACGGGCAGTGCGGCTGATGCGCCGCTGTTTGGCGGCGGTAATGCTGGCGGCGCCGCCGCCGTAGTCCGCGCGGCTGCGCAGGCGTACTTCCACGAATACCAGCGTCTCACCGTCCAGCCCGATGAGGTCGATTTCACCAAAGCGACAGCGGGCGTTGGCGGCCAGAATGCGCACGCCGTGCGTTTCGAGATAGGCGCGGGCGCGGGCTTCGGCCTGCGCGCCACGGGCTTGCCCGGCATCGCTTTTCGCGGGGAAAATGGCGGTCAGCAAAGGGAGTTTTCGCAACAGGGAGCGCATGAATGAAAGCGGAACGCGAGGCGGCATTGCCGACGGCATTGTATGTAGTGGCCACACCGTTGGGCAATCTGGGCGACATTACGGCGCGGGCGCGCGAGGTGCTGGCGCGTGTGGCAGTGGTGGCCGCCGAGGATACGCGCCACAGCCAGCGTTTGCTGGATGCGCTGGGCATTCGCGCGCGCATGATGGCGCTGCATGAGCACAACGAGCAGCAGGCGGTGGGCGCGCTGTTGGAACACTTGCAGGCGGGCGTGGCGGTGGCGCTGATTACGGATGCGGGCACGCCGGCCATTTCTGACCCCGGCGCGCGCGCCGTGGCGCGGGTGCAGGCGGCGGGTTTCACGGTGACGCCCGTGCCGGGGCCTTGCGCGGCGGTGGCGGCGCTCTCGGCCAGCGGGCTGGTGGGGACGCGGTTTGATTTCGTCGGCTTTTTGCCGCCCAGGGCGCAGGCGCGGCGGGCGGCCATTGCCGCGCTGCGCGAACGCGAGCCGGTGCAGGTGCTCTACGAAGCGCCGCACCGCATCGTGGAATGCGTGGCCGATTTGCGGGACGTGCTGGGCGGCGCGCGGGAAATCGTCTTTGCCCGCGAATTGACCAAGCTGCACGAGGAAATCGCCCGCATGTCGCTGGCGGATGCTCCGGCGTGGCTGGCGGCGGATGCCAACCGGCAGCGCGGCGAATACGTGCTGCTGCTTGCCGGTGCGCCGCCGCAAACGGCGGAGGCCATCGGCGCGCGCGAAACCGCCTTGCTGCGCGCGCTGGCCGAACATTTGCCGCCCAAGACTGCCGCCGCGATTGTCGCCGGACATACGGGTCTGCCGAAAAAGCGGCTGTACGAAATCCTGCTGGCGCAAAAAGACTGAGCGCACCGTGCGCTTCGCCACACGCTTTGCTGCGTTGCCGCTTGCCTTGGCGCGTGATTCTTCGTCAAAATCTTCCCGTTACGGATTTTGCGGCCACGAGACGATGGAAACGCTCACCCTGCTTCGCCCGGATGACTGGCATTTGCATGTGCGCGATGGCGCCATGCTGCGCACGGTGTTGCCGCATACGGCGGCGCGCTTTGGCCGTGCGCTGGTGATGCCGAACCTGAAACCGCCAGTGGCGACCGTGGCCGAGGCCAGTGCCTACCGTGCGCGCATTCTGGAAGCCTTGCCCGCAGGCGCGCGCTTTACGCCCTTGATGACGCTGTATCTGACCGAGCAGACCACGCCCGAGGAAATCGACCGCGCCGCCGAGTGCGGCTTCATTCCCGCCGTGAAACTGTATCCTGCCGGTGCGACGACCAATTCGGCGGCGGGCGTGTGTGCGCTGGAACGCACCTTCCCTGTGTTGGAGCGCATGGCCGAGCGCAATCTGGTGCTCTGCGTGCATGGCGAGTCGACCGACCCGACGGCGGACATTTTTGACCGCGAACATCTTTTCGTCGAACAGACGCTGGCGCCACTGATGCAGCGTTTCCCCACGCTGCGCATCGTGCTGGAACACATCACCACGCGCCAGGCCGCCGAGTTTGTGCGCGCTGCGCCGGATACGCTGGCCGCTACCATCACGCCGCAGCATTTGTTGCTCAACCGCAATGCGATTTTTCACGGCGGCGTGCGTCCGCACCACTATTGTCTGCCGGTGCTCAAACGCGAAGAACACCGCCGCGCCCTGCTGGAAGCGGCCACCAGTGCGCATCCGCGCTTTTTCCTCGGCACCGATTCCGCGCCGCACGCGCGCGCCACGAAAGAAGCCGCCTGCGGCTGCGCCGGTTGCTATTCGGCGCACGCGGCCATTGAGCTGTACGCGCAGGCGTTTGCCGCTGCCGGTGCGCTCGACCGTCTGGAAGCCTTCGCCAGCCGCAACGGGGCGGCGTTTTACGGTCTGCCGCCCAATGGCGATACCATCACGCTGGTACGCCGTGCGCACACCGTACCGGAAAGTTTCCCGCTGGCCGAAGGCGGCGATACACTGGTCGGCCTGTTTGCCGGGGAAACCATTGAATGGCAGATGTTGCCGCAAGGAGAATCCGCATGAACCGTCGTCGTTCTTCCGTCTGGCCGCTGCTGGCCTGCTGCGTTGTGCCGCTGCTGGCCGCCTGCGAAAACAGCGCCACCGCCTTCCGGCAGGAAGGCCGTAACCACGCCATCATGCTGGTGCGCGAACAGCCCTATTTCTGGTCAGAGAAAATCGACCAGTACATCGTCGCTTCCAACCTGCCCGACTGCCAGCGGCGCGTGCGCATTTACCCCGGCACCAAGCCGCTGATGGAAATGCGCGTCTATTGGGCGGGCGACCATCTCTGGGCGCTGCATCAGGGACGGCGCTGGTATCTGGTCAGCACCGCGCCGCGCTGTCAGGTGCAGGACTGGAACAATGAGGAAGGCAAGGAACCGGGCGCGCTGCTGGGGCGCTTTGTCTGGAGCGAGAATAAAAACGCGCCGGTGTTCGTGGAAGAAAAAAGCGCCGCGCCCGCTCCGGAAGGGCAGCCTGCCGCGCCTGCCAGTTGAGCGCGCTGCGGGCGCCCTTGCGCCGTCGCGCGTTTATAATGGCGGCGGGAAGTTCGCCAGGCAATCGCTGCGCCCGTAGCGGGCGTGGAGGAAAGTCCGGGCTTCACAGAGCAGGATGCCGGTTAATGGCCGGGCGCCGTGAGGCGACGGAAAGTGCAGCAGAAAGCAAACCGCCGATGGCCGCGTGCGCATGAGCGGCACAGGCACGGGTGAAACGGTAGGGTAGGAGCCTACCGCAGCGCAGGTAACTGACGCTGGCACGGCAAACCCCATCCGAAGCAAGGCCAAATAGGGAAGCGATGGCGTGGCTCGCGCCGCTTCCGGGTAGGCCGCTGGAGCGGCGCAGCAATGCGTCGCCAAGAGGAATGATTGCCCGGCGGCGCTTCGGCGTCGCCCGACAGAACCCGGCTTATCGGCGGACTTCCCACTTCTCGCCACTTTTGACCAAAAACCGCGTCACACATGCCGTGACGCGGTTTTTTTGCGTCCACGGGAGGCGCGAAGGGGCAAGTGACGGGAAACGGCTATCTATCAGAAGGGACAAGAAAAACCGTTTTTGGGAGCAGGATTTGTCTTGACCGCTGGCGGAATGGTGGAGTAAAGTGGCGGAAAGTGGCGAAAAGTGGAGAGTTAGGGGTTTGCGAACTCTCCGTAGAACGGGTGTTTTCCGCATCCGTTTGTTTTTCAGGAGAAAAAATGTTTCAAGGGGCGATGCCGCTCAGTCTTGATGCCAAGGGCAGGATTGCGATTCCGGCCCGGTATCGTGACGCGCTTTCGCCCGAGGGCGCGCCGATTGTGCTCACTGCGCATCCGGAACACTGTCTGATGGTCTATCCCGTCCAGGCGTGGGAGCCGATTCGCGCACGCTTGGCGGCGATGCCGGGCATGGATGCGGCACGCTCGAAATTGCGCCGTTTGCTGATGGGCATGGCGACGGAAGAAACGCCGGATGCTTCCGGGCGCGTGCTGCTCGCGCCCGCGCAGCGCAACTGGGCGAATCTGGAAAAACAGGTCTGGCTGGTGGGGCAAGGCTCGCATTTCGAGCTGTGGTCAGATGCCGAGTGGCAGCGGCAGCAGGCTGCGATGGAAGAAATTACGCCGGAAGAACTTTCGGCGGCGTTTGCGGACGTGGTGTTCTGATGGAAAAAGCGCAAACCACGCCCGTCGGTGGCCATGTCAGCGTGATGCTCGCCGAGGCGGTGGATGCGCTCGTGTGGCGGCGCGATGGCGTGTATGTCGATTGCACTTTTGGGCGCGGTGGTCACAGCCGGGAAATTTTGCGTCGGCTGGACGCGGCAGGGCGCCTGATTGCGTTTGACCGCGACCCGGAAGCCGTGGCGGCTGCGCGGGCGGTCAATGACGAACGGTTTGTGGTGCGCCACGCGGCGTTTTCCGGCTTGTCTGGCGAGCTGGACGCGCTGGCGGTGCGCGGCGTGGATGGCGTGCTGCTGGATTTGGGCGTGTCTTCCCCGCAACTGGATGACGCCCGGCGGGGCATGAGTTTTCGGCAGGATGCGCCGCTGGACATGCGGATGGATACCAGCCAGGGAGAAGGCGCAGCGCAGTGGCTGCGCACGGCTTCGATTCAGGAAATGACGGAGGTTTTCAGAAATTATGGTGAAGAAC
>JAFSWK010000048.1 GCA_017444505.1 Rhodocyclaceae bacterium
CAGCACACGGGCCGCCACACGCCCGCCGCGCCGTGCGCCAGCCACCAGGTGAGCGCCGCAAACGCCGCCGCCAGCGCCAGCACCAGCGCCGCGCCCCAGGCAAAGCGCAGCCGCGCCAGCAACGGCTGCACGCCCGCCAGCGACAGCGCACAGCCCAGCAGCGGCCATTCCAGCCGTCCGACCATATCCAGCCAGGCGATGTAGACCTCTGGCCAATGCGACACTTGCAGCAGCACGCTGACCAGCGCCAGCGTATTGACGCCCACCAGCAGGCGCAGCAACACGCCCAGATTGCCAAAATCGGGCAACTGTGCGGTCTCGCGCACGCTGGCCGGAAGATTGCTTTGCACGCCTGCTCCCGAAAAACACGAAGAAACCGTAACGAATTATCGCAGAGGCCAAGGCAGGCGGCACGCCATCCTCTACAATCGTCCGCCTGATTTCACTGACCGCCCGCCCGCGCCCGCACTTCATCATGTCCACCCTGTTTGACCCCGCCCCGTTTCGCGCCCGCCGCGCCCGCGTGCTGGAACACATGCAGAAGAACGGCGGCGGCGTTGCCCTCGTCGCCACCGCGCCTGAGCGGATGCGCAACCGCGAAACCGCCTACGCCTACCGTTTTGACAGCTATTTTCACTACCTCACCGGCTTTGCCGAGCCGCAAGCCACGCTCGTCCTGATTGCCGACAACAACAATCCGCGCAGCATTTTGTTCTGCCGCGAAAAAAACGCCGAACGCGAAACCTGGGAAGGTTTCCGCTTCGGCCCCGAAGCGGCGGCGGCGCAGTTTGCTTTTGACGAAGCCTACGCTTGCAACGAACTGGCCGAACGTCTGCCCGCGCTGATTGCCGGCGGCCAGCCGCTGTGGTGCGCCTTCGGGCACGAAGACGAAGCCAGCGGCTTTGAGGCGCTTTGTGCCGCGCTGATTGCCGTGCGCCGCAATGGTCGCGCTGGCTGGTGCGCACCCGCTACGCTGCACGACATTCGCCACCTGCTCGACGAAATGCGGCTCATCAAGGACGAAGCCGAACTCGCCCTCATGCGCCGCGCCGGAGCAATCGCCCGCGATGCGCACATCCGCGCCATGCGCGCCACGCGCCCGGGGCGCTACGAATTCGAGATTGAAGCCGAACTGCTGCACGCCTTTCGCGCCGCCGGCGCCACCGGCCCCGCCTACACCAGCATCGTCGCCAGCGGCGCAAACGCCTGCACGCTGCACTACGTCGCCAACGACCGCCAGATGCACGCGGGCGAACTGCTGCTGATTGATGCCGGTTGCGAGTTGGAAGGCTACGCCAGCGACATCACCCGCACCTTCCCCGTCAGCGGGCGGTTCAGCCCCGCGCAGCGCGCCATTTATGAACTCGTGCTCGCCATGCAGCACGCCGCAGCGCGCGCCACCCGCCCCGGCGCGAGTTTTGACGCGCCGCATGAGGCCGCCGTCGACACCCTCATTGATGGCCTGATGGACTTGAAACTGCTCACCGGCAGCCGTGCAGAAATTGTCGACACCAAACGCTGGCAACGTTTTTACATGCACCGCACCGGCCACTGGCTGGGGCGCGACGTGCACGACGTGGGCGCGTACCGCCCGCACGATGCGCCGCGCACGCTTGCCGCCGGCATGACGCTGACCATCGAACCCGGCTGCTACATCCGCGCCGCCGCCGACATCGACCCCGCCTTTCACGACATCGGCATCCGCATCGAAGACGACGCCCTCGTCACCCCCGACGGCTGCCAACTCTACACCGCCGACACGCCCAAAACCGTCGCCGAAATTGAAACCCTCATGCAATCCGCGCAACCCACATCATGACCACCGCACACGACCCGCTCGCCACCGCCCGCCGCGTACTGGACACCGAAGCCCGCGCCGTCGCCGCCATTGCCGACCAGCTTGACGAACGTTTCACCCACGCCGTGCAAGCCATCCTCGCCAGCCGTGGCCGCATCATGGTCACCGGCATTGGCAAGACCGGCCACATTGGCCGCAAGCTCGCCGCCACGCTCGCCAGCACCGGCACGCCCGCCTATTTCGTCCACGCCGCCGAAGCCGCGCATGGCGACCTGGGCATGATTACCGCCGAAGACATCGTCATCGCCCTCTCGCATTCTGGTTCCAGCTCCGAAGTGCTCACCATCGTGCCGCTGGTCAAACGGCGCGGCGCGCGGCTGATTGCGCTCACCGGCCATCCCGATTCGCCGCTTGCCCGTCAAGCCGACTGGC
>JAFSWK010000049.1 GCA_017444505.1 Rhodocyclaceae bacterium
GATGCGCCCCGTTACGCGGCAGCCGTCGATGGTGTCGTTCATGCGGTTGATGCAGCGCAAAAACGTGGACTTGCCACAACCGGAAGGGCCGATGAAGGCGACCACTTCGTTTTCATACACGTCCAGACTGACGCCATGCACGGCTTCGTGCTCGCCGTAAAACACCTTGACATCGCGGGCACGAATCTTGACCTTGCGCTCGTCCTTCTCAGGCGGGCTGACGGGCGAAGTGGCAGCGGTATTCATGGGGGACGGGTTCCTGTTTCAGTGGGTGTATGGGAAAGCATTCCGCCATCGCCTACCAGCGGCGTTCAAAACGGCGGCGCAAGAAAATCGCCAAGGCGTTGAGACCAAGCATCAACACCAGCAGCACCACAATGGCGGCGCAGGCGCGGGGTTCAAAGAACGTGCGCAATTCGTTGCCTTGCCACAGATAGATTTGCATCGGCAGCGCGGCGGAAGGTTCCAGCGGATTTTCCGCCACGCTGCCGACAAAGGCGCTCATGCCGATGAGCAGCAGCGGCGCGGCTTCGCCAATGGCGCGCGCCACGCCGAGGATGGCGCCAGTCAAAATGCCGGGCAGCGCCAGCGGCAAGAGATGGTGAAAAACCGTTTGCACGCGCGATGCGCCAATGCCCAGCGCCGCTTGGCGAATCGAGCCGGGAATGGCTTGCAGGCTGACGCGCGCGGCGATGATGACCGTCGGCAAGGTCATCAGCGACAGCACCAGTCCGCCCACCAGCGGCGCGGACATGGGCAGGCGCAGGGCGTTGATGAAAATGGCCGCGCCCAGCAGGCCGAAAATGATGGACGGCACGGCGGCCAGATTGTTGATATTGACTTCAATCAGGTCTGTCCAGCGGTTTTTCGGCGCAAATTCTTCCAGCCAGATGGCGCTGGCCACGCCCACCGGCACGGAGAGCACGAGCACAATCACCATCATGTAGAGCGAGCCGACCAGCGCACCGGCCAGCCCCGCCGAGGCGGGCGAGGCGCGCGAATCGGCGTGCGTCAGCAGCGCGCTGTTCCATTGCAGCCGCAAGATGCCGCGCGCGCGCAGTTCTTCCGCCCAGCGGCGCAGTTCGGCGGGCAAGGCCTCTTGCGCCGTGCCCTTGAACCATACGTCCACATGGGCATCGGCCAGCAGCGCCAGCGGCACGCGCTGGCCGAGCAGCGAAAAATCGTCCGCCAGCATATCGCGCACGCGATAGCGTTCGCCGCGCGTGACCAGTCGTGCGACCTGGGCGCGATGCTGCGCGGCGTCCGGCGGCAGATGCGCCAAGAGCGCATCGACCAGCACGTCTTCCCAGTGTGCGGCGGCGAGCGCGTCGCGCCAGTCGTATTCGCGCGCCTGAAACTGCGCGGGCGTCTCGCCCTGTTGCGGCTGCGGCGGGGGCGGTACGCGGATGCGCGCGGGGTCGAAATACACTTCGGTGACCATCTGCGCCTGCCAGAACGCGGGCACGCCCTTGACCAGAATGCTGGCGAACAGAAAGACCACACACAGCACGCCAAAACCCACCGCCGCCCGCCCCAGGGCGCGAAAACGCCGCTCGCGCGCGTGGCGGCGTGGCAGCGTGGCGCGAATGCGCGCCAGACGCACGGCGGCGGCGTCTGGCGTGGTTTCACAGGCGGGGGCGGGTTGCGGTTCAGTCATATTGTTCGCGGTATTTGCGCACGACGTAGAGGGCGATGATGTTCAGCGCCAGCGTGATGACAAACAGCGTCAGCCCCAGCGCAAAGGCCACCAGCGACTGCGGACTGGCGAAATCCAGGTCGCCGGTAAGCTGGTTGACGATGGTCAGCGTCACCGTGGAAACCGATTCCAGCGGGTTGGCGTGCAGCACCGGACTATTGCCCGCCGCCAGCACGACAATCATGGTCTCGCCAATGGCGCGGCTCGCCGCCAGCAAAAACGCGCCCACAATGCCCGGCAGCGCCGCCGGCAGCACCACGCGCACGATGGTTTCCGACTGCGTCGCCCCCAGACCATACGAACCATCGCGCAGCGCGCGCGGCACCTGGGTGAGAACGTCGTCCGAGAGCGACGAGATGAACGGAATAATCATCACGCCCATCGCCACGCCTGCGGTGAGCGCGCTGGCGGCGCGAATTTCCAGCCCCAGCCATTGCCCCGCCGCGTGCAAAAACGGCCCCAGCGCGAGCAGCGCAAAAAAACCATAGACGATGGTCGGAATCCCCGCGAGCACTTCAATGACGGGTTTGGCCACGTTGCGCACCCCGCGCGGCGCGTATTCGGCCAGATAGATGGCCATCATCAAGCCCGTCGGCACGGCCACGAC
>JAFSWK010000050.1 GCA_017444505.1 Rhodocyclaceae bacterium
ATGGCCAAGTGGATGGTCGGTGAGCGCGAAGGGCGCAAGATTTTCTACGGCGCGATGATTCTGGAAGCGGGCATTGCCCTCATCTGGGCGCCGGCAGGTGCCGCCTTCTACGGCAGCACGGGCGGCCTGGCCGCAGGGCTGGCCGAAGCCACGCCTGCCGGCGCGGTGTATGACATCAGCGTCAGCCTGCTGGGCGTGGTTGGTGGTGCGATGGCGGTGATTGGCGTCATCGTCTGCCCGATTACCTCGGGGGATACCGCCTTCCGCACCGTGCGCCTGATTCTGGCCGAATGGTTCGGGTTGGAGCAAAAAACCTTCTCCAAACGCCTTGTCATCACCGTTCCGCTGATGCTCGTGGGCGCGGCGCTGACCCAAATCAACTTCGACATCCTCTGGCGCTACTTCTCGTGGTCGAACCAGACGCTGGCGATGATGGCGCTGTGGGTGGCTTCGGTCTACCTCATCAAGCATGAAACCTATCGTTTCAGCTCGCTGATCACCGCGCTGCCGGCGACCTTCATGACGGCGGTGACGACTACCTACATCATGATGGCGCCCGAAGGCTTTGGTATGCCTTCGTCCATCGCTTACCCGCTGGGCATTGGCATTGCCGTGGCGCTGTTCGCCTGGTATCTGGCTACCGCGCTGAAAACCCAGAGCGTGGGTGCGCCCGCGCCGCAGGGCAATTGAAAATTACGCCACGTTTGCGTACAACGCTGCCGCCCATTTCGGGCGGCAGTTTTTTTGCCTGCGCCCAAGGCGCTTGCTTCACGCGGGCTGGCGTGGGAGCATGTTGGCCGCATGAACACTGCAACAACTGGACAGGAAAACTGACGCCATGAGCCTATTGCATCCCGACGCGCCCGATGATGAGCTAGACGAGTCCGAACGGATTGCGCCGGATTTTCTACGCCTGCCGCAGCCCGAGCATTATTTTGCCGCGCGCGCGGCGCGTCTGCGGCAACTGGCGCAAAACAGCGAACAGGCGGCGTTACTGGACTTTTGTGCGCAACTGACGCAGGCACAGCAGCAAGCGCTGGAAGAATTCCCCGCCGTCCCCCTGCCAGATGCGGACGCGCTGGCGCTGCGCGAAGGTTGTCATCCGCCGTTGCAGGCCAGCGTGCACGCGCGTGCGCCGGCGTGGCTGGAGGCGCTGCGGCGTCTGGCGCGGCAAATGCAGTCGTACACAGAGGAACCTGAGCGCGCTGCGCTGGAACGCTTGGCAAGTGCGCGCGCGGCGCAACTGGAAACACAGGCGGATCTGATTCTGCATGGCGCTGCGGGCGAGCAAATTGCGGGCGAACCAGACCGCGCGGGCGCGCCGGTAATCGCCGCCGCCTTGCAGGTGTATTGGACGCACATGGTGACGAACCTGGCGCGCCGCGCGCCCGATGTTTTTGAACGCACCGCAGACATTACGCGCTGCCCCTGTTGCGGCAGCCTGCCCGTGGCCAGTATCGTGCGCGCCGCGCACGGGCACAGCGTGCATCGCTATTTGCACTGCGCCCTGTGCGGCTGCGAATGGCATGTGGCGCGTGCCAGGTGCTGTTGCTGCAAAGGCGCGCACGGCATTGCGTATCAGCGCTTGCCGGTGGCCGATGCACAGCGAGCCGCGCACGCCATCGTGCAGGCGGAAACGTGTAGCGTGTGCAGGCATTACGTGAAAATGATTCGGGATGAGCGCGCGGCGGGCGTGGATGCCGCCGCCGATGACCTCGCCTCGCTCGCGCTGGATGTGCGAATGACGGAAGCGGGAATAGAGCGTCACGGCCTCAATCTGATGCGCCCGTTTGGGGAATAGGGCGGCGGTGCAGCGTCCGCCGCCTGAGATGCGCGCCCACAAAGTGGGGTAGACTCGCCAGTTTTCCGCCCAAGGAGGTATTTCATGAAAGTGCTGCATTCTTTCACCCATGCCCTGCTGATTGCCGCAATGGCCTGCACGCTCACCGCCTGCGGCGGCGGGGACGACAACCAGCCCGACCCGCAGCCGTCGCCGTCGCCTACGCCTTCGCCGGTGACGAACAAATACGTCGGCACCTGGCTGGAAGAAGGCTGGTCGGGCTGCGAAGACAGCGATTTTCGCCTGGCCAGCACGGGGCAGCGGCTGTTTGAACGCTATACGTTGGAATTGATTGCCGCCGGTGGCCAGGATTTGCAAGCGCGCCAAGTGTCGACGATTTATGAAGACGCGCGCTGCACCGTGCGCGTGGGCGTGAAGGAAGTGAATGGCAGCCTGCGCTATCAGGGCGAGAGGGTGCGCAATCCGGGCAACCAGCAGGTGAGCGTGGATGTCTATGTTTATCGCTGGGAGCGCGGCGTGTTGCGCAACGAGCTGACCGGCGAAGAGGCGCCGATGGACACCAGTTATCGCTCCGACCGGGATTTGCAGGTGGTGGGCTTCCTGATCTACGCCCGCGATGTCGATGACAATCTGCTGCCGCCGTATCCTTTGGAGCAGTACACTGATCTGTATGTGCAAGGCAACCGGCTGTATATCTTCGATAGCAATGATGACAATGACTACGGCGAATTTTTCCGCCGCTGAAACTGCGCGGACGCTTTGAACGTGCAACGCGGGCGACCTTTTCGGGTCGCCCGCGTTTTTGTGCTGGAGGGCGGGAGTGGCGCTCGTGCTGCCGGCAGTTCTTATGCGCGGCGTGCAGCGTGTTTGCGGCAATCGGTTGACAAAAAAAAGAAAAAACCAGACTCTCGCAACTCTTTTCAACGCAAGGAGGTTCTCCATGAAATCGCGTGCTTCGTTTGCCAAAGCCCTGTTTGTTTGCGCTGCGGCCTGTGCGCTCGCCGCCTGCGGCGGCGGTGGCGATGACAACAATAACTCCGAACCGCAGCCGGGGCCGTCTGCCAACAAGTATGTTGGCCACTGGCAATCGGATTGCTATGGCGATGCGTCGTCCGGCATTGCCGTGCGGTTTGAAGTGGTGTTTTCGCAGCACGGCAACGGGAAGGATTTGCTGGCGCACGAGAGAGCCGACATCTTTACCGACCTGAATTGTACGCAGCCTATGGATGAGCCGGTGGAAAGTGACGGTGTCTTGACATGGCTGCACGAAGAATTTGCGGATATGCACGGACGGCAAGTATTGACGGATGCCTTCTTGTCGGATGATTCCCTGCCGAAATCTCCGCATGACTGGTCGGATTTGCTCTACCAAGAGGGCGATACGCTCTGGTGGCACACGTATGACGAGGACGATCCTGACGATAATGAGTTTATGCCGCTGCACCGCAAAAAATAAGACGGCGCGACGCGCATGAACGCACAACGCGGGCGACCTTTTCGGGTCGCCCGCATTTTGTTGTGCCGGGCGGGTTGCAAGATGTATGCGGAAGGCAACAGGCTGTATCCATCCCGGGTGTGTATTTCTCGTATGGCGTCGGGGATATTCGGTTTACTCTTTTGTAAATCTGTGACTTGAAAGGATGGCGGCGGATAGTCGCCGGTTTTTTTCGCGGAAGCAAATACTTGCATCTGATTACTTTTGTGTGCAGGGAAAAGGCGCATTCTCGGGCGGACTTGTTTCTCCACCCTCAAACCCAAAAGGAGCTTTCCTATGCGTACCTTGACTTCCCTGGCCAAAACTTTGGCGATTTCGTTGTCCGTCTGCACGCTGGCCGCTTGCGGCGGTGGCGATGGCGATGATTCGTCGTCCAACAATAAACGCAATTCGCCGGATGCACAGCCGGACGTTCAACGCTACAGCACGACCTGGCAAGAGCCGAAGTGCGAACGTGGCGACCGCGATTTCATGTTCGTCAAGGCCACCGGCAATGTGGTGCCCTTTGAGCGTGATTCCATGGAACTGTCGGGTACCTCGGGCGGTGACATGCAGATGATTGACCGCACTTCGTTTTATGAAGACGCCAATTGCACCGTGCTGCTGGGTGTGAAGGAAGAAAACAAGTCCATGCAGTTTCTGGGCAAGCGCGCCTACCGTCTGGGCAGAGATCAGGTGCAGGGCGATGCCTACCGCATCACCTCGCAAGGTGGCGTGCTGCGCAATGCAATCACCGGCGAGCAGGTGGCGCTGAGCAGGAATTTCTCGCAGCGCCAAGATTACAACCTGGCCGGTTTCTTCATTCGCGCCGACGACGTGGATGATTACCTGTGGCCGGACGATCCGGATATGGAAGTGCTGTACATTCAGGGCGACCGCCTGTTCTACCTCGACGATAACGACGGCGAGCCGGATGAGGTCTTCGTGCGCCGATAACAGCGCACAGCGCGCATAAACACAACGCGGGCGGCCTTTGCGGGTCGCCCGCGTTTTTTGTGCGCCGTAGTGCAGGTGCCGCCCGTGTCGGCGGCAGTTTTTATGCGCGGTGCGCAGAGTTTGCGAC
>JAFSWK010000002.1 GCA_017444505.1 Rhodocyclaceae bacterium
CCGTTGCGCTCTTCCAGCATGTCCGCGATATACGGCGCGATTTCCGCCGTCTCGGTCAGCGTTTTTCCTTCCAGCGTCGGGTGCACGGAGAGGAAGGTTTCCTTGATGTCGCCAAAGGCTTCCGAGACGACGAATACGTGTCCGGTTTGCGCTACGCGCACATCGCGCAACTGGGTTTTCAGCGAGGCGATGACCTCTTCGATATCCACGCGCATGGTCACCGCGCCCACCACCTTGCCACCGTCTTTCAACGGCGCGGCGGCCAGCGCGTACATCTTGCCGCTGCGCGCAATCAGGCCAAGATAATCGCGCCCGGCGAGCAAATCCTGCACATAGGCGTCCTTGATCAGTTCGCCGTCGCGGTAATTGCCGTCGGCATCTTTCAGCAGCGTGGTGGCGCGGTAGAAGTTCCGCCCGTCGGTGGCCAGAAGCGCGGTGCTGCGGCTCGGGAAGCGTTTGCGGTAGGCGAGCAGGTATTCCTGATTGTGAATGGCGTGCGTGGCGCCCAGCGAAAATTCATACACCCGTGCGCCGCCGGGCAATTCGGCGTAGCCATAGACAGTCAGCGCGCCCAGTTCGGATTGAAACTCCTTGAGCGCCTCGTGCGCATCCCGCGCGCCGACGTCCGCGGCGTAGGCGACGATGCGCGAAACCGTCTCGATTTCTTCGTTGAGAATTTTCTGGCTTTCCGCCTGGGCGACCTTGTTCACATAGGCGTTCATGCCGAAGCCGAACACCACGGTGGCCAGCGCGCAGACGGAAGCAATGATGAAGAAAACCTGACGGGACAGGGTTTGACGGGTGAGTGACCAGGACATGTTGTTTTTCTCCGGTTCTTGTTTTTGGGTGGACGCGACTATACGCGCGTTGTTTGCGCGGCAAGTGTGAAATTTTTGGCAGTTTTCGCGCTGTGCACGGGGGGCAGCAAGTTATTGTTATGCAAATGTATTTTATGAATTTACGCGAAAAGGGGATTGTTCTGTTTTTGCCGCAAAAGCGGATGGATGGATTCGCTGCTCAGAAGGAGGGGAAGCCCGTTTCAAAAAACCAGCCGCCGCTGTGCGGGTTTTGCCAATGGCGCGCGAGCGCCTCGCGCACATAGGGCACGGTGTTTTCCGGCAACTGATGCGGCGACGCCCACAGCAAGGCGGCGTGTTTGTGCGGTTCGGCATTGACGGGCGCGGCATCCGCGGGCAGGCGGCAATGCAGGAAGGCGTCGATGCGATGGGTGTCGGAAAGACGATGACACACGCCCAACGTGCGGAAGGCTTCCGGCGGCACATTCAGCGCCAGTTCTTCGCGCAATTCGCGCGCGGCGGTGCGGGCGAAAGTTTCATTCGCTTCCAGATGACCGCCGGGCAGACTGTAGAGCTGGTCGAAAAAGCCGGTGTTGTGCCGCAGCAGCAGCAAAACGTGGCCGTCTTTGCGTTCGAGCACAACCTGTACGCCAATGGGCGCGGCAAGATGGGCGGCGGCGGGCATGGCGTGCGCGGCAGTGGTTTTTTTAGTGTTTGCCGGTGCTGCCGAAGCCGCCCGCGCCGCGTTCCGAGGCGGCAAATTCGTCGACCACTTGAAACTGCGCCTGCGCCACGGGGACGATGACAAGCTGGGCGATGCGCTCGAAGGGTTCGATGGTGAAGGGCGTTTGCCCGCGATTCCAGCAGGAAACCATCAAGGGGCCTTGGTAATCCGAATCAATCAGGCCGACCAGATTGCCCAGCACGATGCCGTGTTTGTGTCCCAGCCCGGAACGCGGCAGGATGACCGCCGCCAGGTCCGGACGGCCAATGTGGATGGCCATGCCAGTGGCAATCAGCGCAGACTGCCCGGGCGCGAGCACCAGCGGCGCATCCAGGCAGGCGCGCAAATCCAGCCCCGCCGAACCTTCCGTGGCGTAGGCGGGGAGTTTGTCGCGGATGCGTTCGTCGAGAATTTTGAGGTCAATCAGCGGGCGGGAAGTCATGGCGTTCCTTGCGTAGGGTGAGAAGAAAGAAGGGCGGCAAAGCGGGCGACCAGTTGGCGCGCCAGCGCGGTTTTTTCCATGCGCGGCAGGCGTTCGATGCCGGTTTCGGAATAGAGGCTGACGGTGTTGAAATCGCCGCCCATGCCTTCATTGACCAGGTTGCCAATGATAAGCGGCACCTTTTTGCGGCGGCGCTTGGCTTCGGCGTGTTCGTCCAGCCGTTCGCTCTCGGCGGCAAAGCCCACACACAGCGGCGCGTCGGGGCGCGCGGCGATGGTGGCGAGAATGTCCGGATTTTCGACGAGTTGCAGCGTGAGGGCGTCGCCGCTCTTTTTGATTTTCTGCGCGCTGGGGTTGGCGACGCGGTAATCGGCGACGGCGGCGACGGCGATGAACATGTCCGCGCCCGCAAGGTGTGCTTCCACAGCGGCGAGCATTTCGCGCGCGCCCAGCACGTCGACGCGCGTCACGCCAAGCGGGCAGGGCAGCGCCGTGGGGCCAGAGACGAGCACGACTTCAGCGCCCGCCTCAAAGCAGGCGGCGGCCAGCGCGTAGCCCATGCGTCCGGAGCTGCTGTTGGTGATGCCGCGCACCGGGTCGATGGCTTCAAAGGTGGCACCGGCGGTGAGCACCACTTTGCGCCCGGCCAGCACCTTGGGCTGGAAAAACGCCAGCGTGCGCGCAAAGAGCGTTTCCGCCTCTTCCATGCGCCCGGGGCCGTGTTCGCCGCAGGCTTGCTCACCTTCGGCGGGGCCGAAAAAGCGCACGCCATCGCCGCGCAAGGTGGCGACGTTGCGCACCGTGGCGGGGTGTTCCCACATCTGGCGGTTCATCGCCGGGGCGACAATCAGCGGGCAGGTGCGCGCAAGGCACAGCGTGGCGAGCAAGTCGTCCGCCAGCCCGTGCGCGAGGCGGGCGAGCATGTCGGCGCTGGCTGGTGCGATAAGGATGGCGTCGGCCTGACGGGAAAGCGCAATGTGCGCCATGCCGCCTTCGGCGCGTGCGTCCCAGAGGCTTTGCCACACGGCGCGTCCGGAAAGCGCCTGAAACGTGGCCGCGCCGACAAAGTGCGCGCCCGCTTCGGTCAAAACAACATCGACTTCAGCACCGGCCTGGCGCAGCAGCCGCAGCAAATGGGCGCTTTTGTAGGCGGCAATGCCGCCGCTGACGCCCAGCACCAGACGACGCCCGGCCAGCGGCAGCGGATGAATGGAAGCGGAAGCATCCGGGGGTGCGGTATACATAC
>JAFSWK010000005.1 GCA_017444505.1 Rhodocyclaceae bacterium
CCGCCCGCGCGCAGATGGCGCAGCAGCTTTTGCGTGCGCACGCGCACGGGGCCGTCGTCATAGGTGAGCGCCACCAGCTTGTAGGCGCTGTTGTCGGTTTGCCGCAAGGCGGCTTCCGTCATGTGCTCGCGCAGGTCCGCGTAGGGAACGCGCACGTGCATCAGCGTGTTTTTGCCCGCGTAAAGCGCGTCGGCGCGAAAATGCAGCTGCAAAAAGGCCACGCTCAGGGTGAAGGGCGTCTCCTCCAGCGCCTCGCGCGCGCAAAGCGCCGCCAGCGCCTGCGCGTCGGCCGCCTCGGCCGGATAATAAGCGGCCAGCTGGGCGAAAACCGCCTCGCTCACAAGCGCCCAGCCCGCTTCATCGGCCAGAAAATCGTTTAGCGTCAGGCGCGCGCCGGTGGCCATGTCGTAAGCGCGGGCGTCAAAATCCACATATTGCTGCTCGCGGTCGTCCAGCACGTCGGCCACGGTCAAAAAGCTCATCCAGCTTTCGCCCGTGCGATAGACCGAAGCGCCCACGTTCAAAAATGCGCCTTCCTCATACGCGGGCCGCGCGGGCATGTGCGGGCGCGCGCGGGCCAGCATATCGTCGATCAGGGCGGCCATCTCGGCGTCCACGGCCGCGTTCATGGTGTGCGGATCGGCCGCGTCCACATACAGATTGCCGCTGCGCTCGCGCTGCACGGTTTGGCTCAGCTGCTGCCAGACGGGCAGCGCTTGATATTTTTCCGCCCCGGCGCACAGCGGCGCCAGCAGGCACAGCAGAAGGAGCAGACACAGGGCTTTTCGCATATGTAAATCCTCGCTTTTGTAGTTCCGGACGCCGCGAAATCCGGCGGTTGGCGCTCGGGGCGCGACGGCGGCAAGCATGCGCGTATGGATGATCGTCACAGGGTCAGGCTGGCCCGAATCGCTCCGGACCAGCCTGACGAATCGTTTTTTATTTTTCCACGTAGGCGATGGCGCTTTCCGCGGCGATGCGTCCGAAGATCACGATATCGGCCACGGCGTTGCCGCCCAGGCGGTTGCCGCCGTGCACGCCGCCGGTCACTTCGCCCGCGGCGAAGAGGCCCGGGATCACGTTGTTCGCCGTGTCGATCACCTCGGCGCTGGTGTTGATCTTTACGCCGCCCATGGTGTGGTGGATGCCGGGGGCGATTTGAATGGCGTAGTAGGGCGCGACGGTCAGGTTGTCGTTCATGCCGGTGGTGCGGCCAAACTGCGCGTCGCTTTGGGCGGCCACGGCCGCGTTCCAGTCGTCCAGGGTCTTTTTCAGGGTGTCGGGGTTGATGCTCAGCTTTTCGGCCAATTCTTCAATGGTGTCGCCCTGCACGGTCAGGCCGTTGGTGACGTATTTTTCAATGGCCTTCAGGTTTTCGCGCAGGTGCTGGTCAAAGATGATGTAGGCGTACTGGCCTTCCTGCGCCAGCTCGGCGGCGGAAACCGCGTCGCGGGTGAGCAATTCGTTGGTAAAGCGCTCGCCGCTCTGGTTGACCAGGATCGCGCCGTCGCCGCGCACCGATTCGGTGATCAGCATGCTGGTGGTCTGCTCCACGGTGGGATGCAGCTGAATCTGCTCGATATCCACCAGATCGGCGCCCACGGCCTGGGCCATCACGATGCCGTCGCCCGTCGCGCCCGGGGCGTTGGTGGTGACGGTGCCCTGCAAATCGGGGCGGTAGGAGGCGATCATATCCAGGTTGGCGCCAAAGCCGCCGCAGGCCAGGATGACCGCTTTGGCCTTGATGGTATAGTACGCGTCGGGGCCTTCGGCCTTCACGCCCACGATTTTGCCTTCTTCGCTGATCAGCTCAGTGGCCTGGGTGTTCAGCATCACGTCCACGCCCAGCTCCTTGAGCTTTTCGGAGAATTTGTCCACCAGGTAGTTGCCCACGGCGCTGCCGTCGGCCGGCGCGTGGATGCGGTTGGTGGAAGCGCCGCCCGAGAAGGAGATCTTGGGCAGGTCGGCGCCGATGGAATCCAGCCAGTCGATGGCGCCGGCGCTTTCGGCGGCCAGGGTCTGCACCAGGTCGGGATCGTTGATGTCGTGGCCGCCC